>NZ_PSXZ01000025.1:0-92634 GCF_002931375.1 Pseudoclavibacter sp. RFBJ3
TCGCGGCCCAGCCCGGCATCAACCGCCTCGGCGCGCGCCTCATCGGCGCGGCCTTCGACGGCTCCGCGATCGAGACGAGGCACACGGTCGTGGATGCGCTCGCCGGCGGCACCGACTCGGCGCTCGTCGCCGAAGGCCTGGTGCTGGACGCCTCCACCGGCGCCCGCAATGCGGTCTACGCCGAGCGCGTGCCCGAGCTGCTGCTCGGCGCCGCGCGTGCCGCGCTCGAGGGTAGCGGCCTCGAGACCGGCGACATCACGCACGTCGTCACCGTCTCCTGCACGGGCTTCTACGCGCCCGGCCCCGACTACGAGCTCGTGCGCGGCCTCGGCCTGTCGCCTCGCGTGCAGCGCTTCCACCTCGGTTTCATGGGCTGCTACGGCGCCTTCCCGGCACTGCGTGCAGCGGATGCCTTCGCCAGGGCCGACCCGAACGCGGTCGTGCTCATCGTGTGCGTCGAGCTGTGCACCATCCACTTGACGAGCTCGAACGACCCGGAGCAGATCGTCGCCACCTCGGTCTTCGCCGACGGGGCCGCGGCAGCCCTCGTGACGGCACGCCCCGCCCCGGCCGGCACGCGCATCCTGACCATCGACGCCCTTGCGAGCACCATCACCGACGAGGGCGAGTCGGAGATGGCGTGGACCATCGGCGACAGCGGGTTCCGGATGCGCCTCTCGGGGTACGTGCCGAGCATCATCGGGGCGTCGATCGAAGACGTCGTCGCTCCTCTGCTCGCGCCCACCGTGCCCGCCGAGACGCCGCTGTGGGCGATCCACCCGGGCGGGCGGAGCATCCTCGACAAGGTCGAGCAGGCCCTCGGCCTCACCGAGGAGCAGCTCGCGCCGTCGCGAGGCGTGCTGCGCGATCACGGCAACATGTCGAGCGCGACGGTGCTGTTCATCCTCGAACGGCTGCTCAGCGAGAACGCCAGCGACTCGAGCGTCGACGGGCCGAGCGATGACGGCCCGAGTGCTGACAGCCCAGGCGACTCGACCATCGGCGATCCGAGCGTCGAGAACCCCAGCGGTCGCGACCGCGGGGAGGCGCTCTGCGCGATGGCGTTCGGTCCCGGACTCACGGTCGAAGTCGGACGATTCACGCGGACGCGCGCGTGAGCGCACTCCGCGCGGTCGCCTCGGTGCTCGCCCTCCCGCGCGATACGACGTCGCTCGAGCTCATGGACGACCCCGATTGCGACCGCGATCGCCTCTTCGCGACGTACGGGCAGTTCCGCGCCGTCAACGCACTCGTCGCGGGCTGGCGGCGCGTGTACCTGCGCGACGTGCGGCCCGTGCTCGACCGGACGCGCGCATCCAGACTGCTGGACATCGGCTTCGGGGGCGGCGACATTCCGCTGGCGCTCGCCCGGTGGGCCGCGCACGACGGGCTGCGCCTCGAGGTGACCGCCATCGACCCCGACGAGCGAGCGCACGAGTTCGTCGAGACGCGCGGCCTCACGGGGAGCGGCGTCGACTTCCGGGCGGCCTCGAGCAGCGAGCTCGTCGCCGCGGGGGAGCGCTACGACATCGTCACGTCCAATCACCTCCTGCACCACCTCGACGCGGATGCGCTCACCGGCCTCCTCGCCGACAGCGCGGCCCTCGCCCCGCTCACCCTGCACAGCGACATCGAGCGCGGACGCCTCGCGCTCGCCGCGTTCGGCGCCGCGACGAAGCCCCTCGACCGCGGGTCGTTCGTGCACTACGACGGGACGCTCTCCATCCGTCGCAGCTACACGGCGACCGAGCTTCGAGTGGTCGCGCCGCAGGGATGGACGGTGCGGCGCGAGTTCCCATACCGGCTGCTGCTGACCCGAGACCAGACGCTCACGCCGCAGGGCTCGCCTCATGGCCAGCCCCAGCCCGCCGGTGTACCGTCGGCGACGTGAACGTGCCCCCGCTGCTGGTCGCCGCGACGACCAGCTACGCCGCGAACTGCGCCCTCGGCGTGAGCGTCGCGACGGGCGTCGTGCGCACCGGCCGCTGGCATTGGATCCACCACGCCCTCTACATCTGCACGTCGGCGCTCACGCTCGCCGCCGGCGTCGCGCTGCTCACGAGCCGCGACGAGCGCCGCCGCCGCGCGGGCACGCTGCTGCTGCCGACCGCGCTCCCGCTCGCCGCGATCCCGTACGCAGGCACCCACTCCCGACGGCACCCCGCCATCGCGCTCGCGGCCGCACCCTTCTACGCGCTCGCGGTGCGAGCATCCGCTCGCCGCTGAGAAGCCCTGCCCTGCCGGGTTGCCGCCCTGCCCCACCGCTGCCGCGTTGCCGCCTTGTCCTGCCCTGCCTGCCCTGCCCGCCAGCGCCCCGACCGGTCAATCGCTGCCAGTCGAATTGCCTTCCAGGATGAGCGCTGGATGGGTATTCGACTGGCAGCGATCTCGCGGGCGCGGGCTCAGGCGCGGGTGACTGCGATGTAGGTGGGGCCGCCAGACCGCGCGGCGGCACATCCGGCGCCGAAGCGCCTCAGCCTTCGCCGTTGTAGTACGGCCACGGGTTGATGCGGCGGTCGCCGCGGCGGTCCGGTCCGGTGAGCGTCACCTCGCCGGTCGCTGCCCACTCGACGCCGCGCGGGAACATGCGGATGAACTCGATGCGGCGGAACGTGTCGATGTCGTGCCCGATCGTGATCGTGAACGAGCGGCCAGTGCCGTACTCGTTGATCCAGGCGAGGGGCTGGTCGGTGTTGATTCCGGGCAGCGCGGCGATGCCCTCCGGCGGGATCGCGACGGGGTAGTGCGGCATGGGCCACATGGGCGCCTTCTCGTAGGACTCGAGGTCATCGAAGGTCGTGAGCAGCACCTGCGCGCCCTCGTACATTTCGACGCCGACGAGGATGTCGTCGCCCGTGACCGTCCAGGTGTCGTTGATGCCATCGGTGATGGCGTGGCGGGGTTCGGTCGTGCGCAGCTGCGCCTCACCCCAGGGGCGGGGACGGATGCCCGTTGGCACGCTGAGCTTCGAGCCGCGCATGACGTTGTACTCCTCCGGGTACCCCCAGTCGTCTTCCTGCACGGCCGAGCCGTGGAACCAGACGATGCCCTTGCCGTCGTCGTGCACGAACTTCAGAATCGCCGCATCCGTCTCGGGACCGAACCCGGTGCCTTGGTCGTGGTAGCCGTCGCGTCCTTCGAAGACGATGAGCAGCACGTCGTACTTGTCGATGATCTCGGAGGTGAGACCGCGGGGGTCCTCGGTGACGCGCACCTTGAAGCGACCAGTGTCTTCGAGGAGCGTCGTCAGCCACTGGTTGTGCTGGCGGAAGCTGCGGAACTCGTTGTCATGCTCGGACGTCATGTGCCCCGAGAGGATGAGCACGTTGAGGGGACTGGTCACTGGTTCTCCTTTGAGCCGGGTGTTCACGCCAGGCTTCCACGCTTCTGTCGAAATCGCACATAAGAAGTTCGGATCACCGGCATCAGGCTGAGGAGCTGGACTTTCGAGCCCCGAGGTCCGCACGCAAGCTCGGGCATACGTTTCAGGCGGATGCGCCAGACTCAGCGCATGGAATTCCTTGACGTGCTGCGTCGCCGCAAGACCACCAACGGCCCGTTCCTCCCCGACCCCGTCAGCGAGGAGCATCAGCGTCTCCTCATGGAGGTCGCCGGCCGCGCCCCATCGCAGCTCAACAGCCAGCCGTGGCGGTTCGTGGTCGTCGAGGCCCGCGAGACCATCGAGGCCATCGCCAGCATCAGTGGCGAGAGCATGACGACCGCCATGAGCAACGGCACGTTCTTCGAGCGCTACAAGCCGTACTTCCGCTTCAGCAAGCAGGAGATGGAGGAGCGGCGAGACGGGATGCTGTTCGACAAGCTCCCCGCGCCTCTCCGGCCCTTCACGAGCCAGGTGTTCACGAAGCGCGGCCAGTTCCTCATGAACTCGCTGCGCGTGCCCAACACGCTCGGCGAGGAGAACCGCAAACTCGTCGCCGGGTCCCCGCTGCTGCTCGGGGTCATGCTCGACCGGGCCGAGTATCGGCCGGGGGAGCTGTCCTCGTTCTACTCGGTGTTCAGCATGGGGGCGGCCATGGAGAACATCTGGCTCACCACGGGTGAGATCGGGATGGGCATCCAGTTCGTGTCGTTCCCCATGGAGGTGCCGGGGCAGTGGGACAAGATCGTCGATCTCCTCAAGGTGCCGGACGAGTTCGAGCTCATGGCCGTGTACCGCCTCGGCTACCTCCCCAAGGAGCAGCGCCGCCCCGCCATCGACTGGTCGTCGCACCAGCGCAAGCTGCCCTCGCAGTACGTGTTCCGCGACACGTGCGAGACCCCGCAGCGAGGCTGGGACGAGGACGAGCCGACGACGTAGGCGCGGGCTGGACTACACGGCGGGACACGCCGTCGTGTACGTGAGGTTCGTCATCCGCACCCCGTGGCTCAGGACCCCCTGCGGGGGCACCGCGGTTCGTGGTGTCGTCAGCTCGACGACGAAGGAGTCGGTCGAGCCGGTCGACGAGTAGGTGACGGAACCCGCCACGACCGGCCCGATCGGCAGGTCTTCAGTCGGGCGGTAGGTGTTGGATACGGGCTCCAGCTCGACCCGGTTCCCGGGGGTCGCGACCGCTCCCGGAAGTCCGATGACGCGGAGGTGCTCGCGGTAGAAGTCGCTTCCGTCGACGTCGAAGACGCGGAAGCGGATGTTCGCGAGGGGGCGGTCGAAGGTGATCGTCGTCGTCTGCGTGTAGGCGGCATCGAACTCCTTGTTCGCTGCGGCCACCGTCTGCCGGTCGCCGAGGAAGATGCCGTCGCCGGTCGTGTTGAGGTTGTCGGAGGTCGCGGGAACTTCGATGCTCGGCCCAGTGGCGACGGTGACGGTGTACGTGACGACCTCGCCTGTCGGCGTCGTGAAGGTGCCGACGCCGTTCCTCGTATCCGTGGCGGTGAAGGTGTTCTGCCAGCTGAGCTGCGCGTCCTGCGTGCACACGCCGGATGCTGCAGCGACCGGGGCGGCGGATGCGGCGGCGATGAGCGGCACGGACCAGGCCGCGCCCGTGACGAGCGCTCTTCGCGAGAGCTCGGGCTGGCGAGATGAAGGGCTCGGGTGCGACATGGAGGACCTTTCGAGTGGGGGCGGCGAGGTGCCACGGGGAAGGAACGGAGCCGAGGGGAGGTGGGGAAGGGGATGCGGCTTCCGCGCCGATTGTGAGGGAGAAGTATCCGGAAGCCGTCGGAACTGCATCCGCATCCGGCGGGCGCGCTGCGCTCCCCGCGTCGCGGGTCAGACGTCGGTGGAGTTCGCCAGAGCTGTCCGCGCCACCTCTCCCGCGAGCACGAGCTCGGCGACGGCTTCCATTTCGGGGCTCAGGAAACGGTCGGGACCGGCCCCTTCGGAGACGCCGGAGACGAGGCCGAGGACGGCGCCGGTGGCCCGGCCTGGCTCGAGCGGAGCGCGCAGCTGGAGCGCGCGGGATCCTGTGAGCACCTCGATGGCGAGCACCCGCCCGAGCCCGTCGACGGCGCGGCGCAGCTTGCGCGCTGCAGCCCAGCCCATCGAGACGTGGTCCTCCTGCATGGCCGATGACGGGATCGAGTCGATGGACGCGGGCACCGCGAGCCGCTTGAGCTCCGAGACGATGCCCGCGGCCGCGTACTGCGCGATCATCAGACCCGAGTCGACGCCGACCTCGTGCGCGAGGAACGGCGGGAGCCCACGGTTGCGGGACGGGTCGAGGGCGCGGTCGGTGCGGCGCTCGGAGATGCTGGCCACGTCGGCGACCGCGATGGCCAGGAAGTCGAGGACGTACGCGACGGGTGCCCCGTGGAAGTTCCCGTTCGACGCGACCCGACCATCCAGCGTCACGACCGGGTTGTCGACGGCGGATGCGAGCTCCCGCCCGGCGATCATCGCCGCGTGCGCCAGCGTGTCGCGGGCGGCCCCGTGCACCTGGGGCGAGCAGCGCAGCGAGTAGGCGTCCTGCACGCGGCCGTCCTCGGGCCCGCGGTGGCTGGCGACGATGGGGGAGTCGGCGAGGAATCGGCGCAGGTTCGCGGCGGACTCGCCCTGGCCGAGCTGCGGGCGCAGGGCCTGCAGATCGGCGGCGAAGACGGCATCGGTCGCGAACTGGCTCTCCACCGACATCGCGGCGGCCAGGTCGGCCGTCGTGAGCAGCATCCGGATGTCGTGGATCGCGAGCAGCAGCATCCCGAGCATCCCGTCAGTGCCGTTGATGAGCGCGAGGCCCTCCTTCTCGCGCAGGACAAGCCGCTCGATGCCGGCGGCCACGAGTGCCGCACCCGCATCCACTTCGGTGCCGTTCTCGTCGCGGACGGTGCCCTCGCCGGTCGCGGCGAGGGCCAGGTGCGAGAGTGGGGCGAGGTCACCCGAGCAGCCGAGCGAGCCGTACTCGCGCACGATCGGGGTGATGCCCGCGTTGAGCATGGCGGCATACGTCTCCACAACGACGGGCCGCACGCCGGTTCGCCCCGTCGCGAGAGTCTGCAGGCGCAGCAGCTGCAGCGCCCTGACCACCTCGCGCTCCACCTCCGGCCCGGTGCCAGCCGCGTGCGAGCGGACGAGGCTCGCCTGCAGCTGCACGCGCCGCTCGGGCGCGATGAACTTCGTCGCGAGCGCGCCGAAGCCCGTCGAGATGCCGTAGTGCGGGTTCGGGTCGTCGGCGAGGCGTTCGATGAGGTCGCGGGTGCGCGCCACCTCGGCGAGCGCGGCCGGTGCGACGTCGACGCGCGCGCCATGCCTCGCGACAGCGACGACCTCCGCAGGCTCAAGCGGGCGAAGGCCGAGAGTGACGGGCCCGAGCGGCGCTGCCTGTCCCGAGCCGGGCTCGGCGGAGCTGGACGAGGGGCGGCCGGCGGCGGATGCGGGTGTGCTCATGACCTCGATTCCACCCCACCCGTTGCGCATTGTCAGTGCGGGGAGGACACTCAGTGTCTGTGATCCCAGACAGAGTGCCCGCGCTGGCGGGCCAGCTCGCGCGTGCGCTGCCGACGGTCGACCCGGTGTCCAACATGAGTGCTCATCCGGCGCCTTTTTGGCTCATCCGGTGTTCCGGGCCGTCTTTTGCACTCATGTTGGTCACGGCTGCCGGAGAGGCGTTCGACAGAGACGCGGTGGACTCGAAGGACGTGGCGGGGCCGGTGGCGGCAGCGGACCCGGCGGGCCCGGCGGAGTCGCCCGCGCGCCTGACCAACTTGCGTGAGATACCCGCCACTCGAGGCCGTTTGCTGCGGTTCGGGTCGCTTTTGTCACTCATGTTGGTCACGGCTGCCCGGGAGCCGTGCCCGGCGGACGCGGCGGGCCCGGCGGAGTCGCCCGCGCGCCTGACCAACTTGAGTGCAATATCTGCCGTCCGAGGGGGTTCGGCGCGGTTCGGGCCGCTTTTCGCACTGATGTTGGTCACGCGCGCGGCCAGGTCCAGGTCGAGGTCGCGCGAGGGCAATGCCGGGATGAGCGCGTGACGGCGGCCGGCGGCAAGGCTGCTGCTGGCCGCGCCCAGGTGCCGGCGGCCGACCAGACGCTCGCGATCCTCAGCTTCCTGAGTCGCCAGCGGGGGCCGGTAGCGGCGAGCACGATCGCGACGCAGCTCGGCATCCCGCGCTCGAGCGTCTACCACCTGCTGACGACGCTGCTCGAGCACCGCTTCGTCGTGCATCTGCGCGGCGAGCGTCGCTGGGGTCTCGGCACGGCCGCGTTCGAGTTGGCTGGCGGATACGCGCGGCAGGAGCCGCTCGCGCGGGTCGGCCATCAGGTGGTCGCCGACCTCGTCGACCAGGTGGGGGAGAGCGCGCACCTTGCGGTGATGAGCGGCCGGGATGTGCTCTACATCGTCGACGAGCGCGCACCACGCCGGCCGGTTCTGGTCGCCGACGTGGGGGTGCGTCTGCCGGCGCACCTCACCGCGTCCGGTCGTGCGATGCTCGCGGCCCTGCCGCAGAAGCAGGTGCGTGCGCTGTTCCCGGATGCGTCTTCGTTCGCGGATCGCACGGGTCGCGGCCCGAGGACTCCGCGCGAGCTGCGGGCGGTGCTCGACGGGGTCCGCAGCGGGTCGCTGGCGTCGGAGAACGGCGAGGTGTCGGTGGGGATGCGCTCGGTGGGGATGCCAGTGCTCGACCACACTGGGTGGCCGGCGGCTGCGATCGCGGTCACCTGGTCGGAGGATCGCCCTCAGGATGAGCCGCGCCTGCGGCTGCTCCTCGAGAGGTCCGCGGCCGAGATCACCCGCCGCATCTTCGGCGGGTAGCCCGGCCGCGGGGACTCAGGTGAGGTGCGGCGGGTTGCTCGTGTCCGGCTCGTAGTCCTTGGTCCCGAGCGGGTGCCGTTTGCGCTGCCGCGCGCTCTTGATGATCGTGATGAGGCCGTAGCCGCCGGCGAATCCGCCGACCCACGTGAGGGCGTGCAGGTAGGCGGGTCCGCCCATGAGGTCTGCGATGACGGCGATCACGCCGAGCGCGAGTCCCGCGATGAGGTATCCGAGGGCGAGAACTTCTTGTCGTGTCATATGCGTCTCTTCAGGCCAGGGAAGCGAATGGGGGTCACGGCGACCGGGTCGACCGCGTCAGTTTCCAGTGAATATACCTCCTGCGCCGGGCCCCGACGGAGTATGAGCGCGCTGAGCGGTCGGGGTGTGAGGATGGGGCGATGACACGCATCCTCATCACCGGTTCCACCGACGGCCTCGGATACGCGACTGCGGAGTCGCTCCTCGATCAGGGACACGAGGTCATCGTGCACGCGCGGAGCGCGGCTCGGGCGGAGGCCGTGTCGGCCCTCATCGACCGCGGCGCGGACCTGGTGATCGCCGACCTCGCCGACCGCGGGGCGGTGCTCGACGCGACGGACGAACTCAACGAGGGGCGGGCCATTGACGCGGTCATCCACAACGCGGGTGTGCTGACGGGGCCGAGCCTGCTGCCCGTCAACGTTGTCGCGCCGTATCTCTGCACGGCTCTCCTGACGACTCCGAGCCGGCATGTCTACCTCAGCAGCAGCATGCACCGAGACGGCAAGGCACAGCTGGCGGGGCTCGACTGGTCGGGTGGTTCCGTGACGGCGAGCTATTCCGATACGAAGCTGCTCGTCGCGGCCTTCTCGGCGGGCGTCGCCGAGCTGTGGGCTCCGCGCGTGCTCGCCAACTCCGTCGACCCGGGCTGGGTGGCGACGAAGATGGGCGGGTCAGGGGCGCCAGATGACTTCGATCTCGGCCATGAGACGCAGGAGAGTCTGGCGGTCGACCCGAGTCTGCAGGTCACGGGCGGCTACTGGCACCACGGCGCCGAGCAGCAGCCGGCGGTCGGTGTGCGTGACGCGGACTTCCGGGCGCGCCTCATCGCGGAGCTGGCCGAGGTCACCGGGGTCGCCCTGCCGACGCGCTGATGCGCGCACGCGCGCACGCGCGCACAGATGAGTGCTCGCACTGACGTGGGCCCGCGCATCCGGGACCAGGAAAGGAGGAACCTGGTGGATGCGGGGGCCCGCGCGGATCGTGCGAGTGCGGTGCTCAGCTCGCCGGTGGAGCAGCCGACGGGCTGGGCGCTGCCCGGAGCGGAGTGACCTAGCCGCGGCCCTGCACTGCGTACGGGTTGAGGATTGCTTCCTCCGTTCCGGGGAGGATGCCCTCCTCGGTCGCGGTGGGGCGTCCGGCGTCCGGCGGGAACGACTCGGTCATCGAGATCGGCATGGCGCCGTTGCGGTAGAGGTTGTTGGAGCCGGTGGAGGGCTTCCAGTCGTTGGGCTCCCAGTCGGGCACGTAGTTGCGGTAGCCGCCCGTGTTGACCTCGATGCGCATGCCGCTTGGGTCGCGGAGGTAGAGGAAGCTCTGCTCGCCGATGCCGTGGATGGAGGGGCCGTACTCGATGGGGATGTTGTTCTCCATGAGCACGTCGGCGCCCTGGAGGAGCTCCTCGCGGGTGTCGACCCAGTACGCGTAGTGGTTGATGCGGCCGGGGCGCGACGAGCTGTCGAGGACGACGCCGAGGTCGTGCGACTTCTCGTTGGTGGTGAGGACGGAGAAGACCGTGACGGGGTGGTCGTCGAGCACCGTGTAGGCCATGATGCGGAAGCCGAGGACCTCGTTGTACCACTTCGCGAAGCCGCGAACGTCGGAGGCGGCGACGGTGACGTGGTCGAGCTGGCGGGGGCCGACGGCGTGCTTCGAGCGCTTCTCGGGGCGGTCGGGGAAGACGGAGGCGTGCTCGGCGTCCGCCTGGTACTTCTCGACGTCCCAGTAGAGCTCCATCGTGTGACCGTACGGTCCGGTGAAGGTGTACGACTTGCCGTGGCCGACGCTGCGGTCTGCCCATTCGCCGTGCACGCCGGCGGCTTCGATGCGCTTGGCCGCCTCGTCGAGTGCCTCGGCGCTGGAGGTGCGCCAGCCCATGACGTTGAGGGCGGCCTCTGGGCCTTCGGCGATGACGAGGCTGTAGGTGTAGTAGTCGCCCCACGAGCGGAGGTAGACCTTGCCGTCTTCGCGTGCGACGACGCGCAGGCCGAATTCGTTCTCGTAGAACGTGACCGAGGCTTCGACGTCTGGCGTCGCGATCTCGATGTGCGAGAGGTGGGAGAGCAGTTTGATCATCGTCGATCCTTTTCGTCTGGTGCGGTGCGTCTGTGGCGGTTCTCGGCCGCGGCTTGCATGTGCCGTCTCGGGCACAACACCACTTTCGTCCGGAACCCACATATCAGGGAAGCTGAAGTTCATGATGGCGAGCATCATCGATGTGGATGGTCCGCTCGCGGCTACCATTGCGGCATGTCCGGTGGCGGTGGTGATGAGCGCAGTGTGGCGCAGAAGCTGTTCGCGATCGTCGACGCGTTCGCGGCTCGTGAGGAGCTGACGCTCACGCAGGTCGCGGCGGCGGCGAACCTGCCGGTGTCGACGGCGCACCGCATGCTCGCGTCCTGGACCGAGTGGGGTGGGCTCGAGCGTACGGAGTCGGGCACCTACCGGGTCGGCATCAAGCTGTGGCGCCTCGGGGCGCGGCGGACGACGGTCGAGCGCTTGCGCGCCATCGCGCGGCCGTATCTCGAGGATCTCCTGGAGGCGACGGAGGAGAACGTGCACATCGCGGTGCGGGACGGCCTCGGCGCGGTCTACCTCGAGCGCATCTCGAGCCCGAACGCGGTGCGGGTCATCTCGGATGTCGGCACGCGGCTGCCCCTGCACGCGACTGGTGTCGGGCTGGTGCTGCTCGCGCATTCGCCCATCGAGGTCTTCGACGAGGTCGTCGCGTCGAAGCCGCGGCAGTACCTGCCGAACACGATCACCGAGGAGAAGGCACTTCGGCGCCGGCTCGCGGAGATCCGGGCGACGGGCCTCTCCAGGTCGGTCGAGGAGATGACGCCTGGTGCGTTCTCGATGGCCGCTCCGGTGGTGGATGCGCACGGCGAGGTCGTCGCGGCGGTGTCGATCATCGCGCACGTCGAGCGCCTCGCCGAGCCGCAGTTCGCACTCGGGGTGCGGATGGCGGCGCGTGGGATCTCGGGTGCGCTCGGGCGGTGACCCCGTCGTGGGCGGAGTGGGGGAGTTCTCACCTTGTTGCCCTCCATGAACATAGCTAGGCTAACTACATGACTTCCCTCGCTCCCACCTCCGCCTCTGAGAAGTCAGCCAAGCGCTCCACTTCGGACCGCTACTGGGACGCCTACCAGCGACGCACGCTCCCGAAGGAGTTCCTCGCCCTGTCCGTCATCGGCGCGACGCTCAGCGTCGGCTGCATCGCCGCCGTCTCCGCGTTCCTCTGATCGGGCCGGTGACCACAGCTCATGACTGACGTCTCAAGGAACCGCGAACAGAACTCGACGACCCGTGAGCGCCCCTCCGCGACTCCAGGGGACGAGGCCTCTGAGGCCGTCGACGAACTCCGCCGCGCGGAGGCGCGCCTCGGGCGGCGCCGCCAGGCGACCGGTGAGCTGAGCGAGACCCACCGGTCCGCGATGCGGTTCATCCTCGAGCGCACCGGCGAGGGAAAGCGAACGAGCCCAGGCGAGCTGGCCGACTGGCTCGACGTCACGAGCGCGTCGGCGACGATGCTCGTGCAGCGCCTCACCGAATCGGGCCTCGTGCGAACGGCGCCGGACCCGGATGACCGTCGACGCAAGATGATCGTTCCGGTCGACACCGACCTCGATGCTGACGAGATCGACCCCGTCTCCGGCCAGATCCGCAGCCTCTCCGAGGACCTCTCCCCGCAGGAGGCGAAGCTCGTCTCGCTGTACCTCGACCGCGTCACCGCGGTCGTCGACGGGGAGTCGTCGAACAGCTGAAGCTGACGCAGGTGGGTCGCCGTTGCTCTGAAGGCGACGACGTCGGGTAGAGCGGAAAGAGCCCGCGGAGTCGGCTCGGACGTCCAGATCGAAGCCGATCCCGCGGGCGGATCGGCCGCTCGCAGAAGCGGCCGAGTCGTGAATTCTGTGGTGGCTAGCGGGTCCTCCCGAGCACGTGGATTGCTCCCGTCGTGACGCCGACCTCGAGCTTCTCGAGGGTCACCCCGCGGGTCTCGGGAACCTGCGTGATCGTGAAGAGCAACGCGAGCGCCCCGATACCGGCGAACAGGAAGAACACCCCGCTGATGCCCATCCCGGCGATCAGGCTCGGGAAGTAGAGCGCCAGGAAGCCGTTGGTCATCCAGCCGAAGAACACGGACACGCCGATGCCGAG
The DNA here is from genome assembly GCF_002931375.1 of Pseudoclavibacter sp. RFBJ3. Taxonomy (NCBI): domain Bacteria; kingdom Bacillati; phylum Actinomycetota; class Actinomycetes; order Micrococcales; family Microbacteriaceae; genus Pseudoclavibacter; species Pseudoclavibacter sp. RFBJ3. The sequence goes on from NZ_PSXZ01000025.1 coordinate 12,621, forward strand.
GCCGCGCATGTGCAGCGGGAAGATCTCCGCGAGGTACACCCAGACGGCGACGTTCAAGAAGGTCTGCATGGACGCGACGAATGCGACGACGAGGATGAGGATCACGAACGGGCGGGCCGGGTTGCCGACCGGGAGCAGCAGCGACGCGGCGCCGATGAGCAGGTGGCAGGTCGTCGTCAGTGTGAGGCCGATCGCAAACGTCTTCCGGCGGTCCACGCGGTCCATCATGTACAGCGCGATGAACCCGCCGATGACGGCGACCACACCGGGCGCGATGTTCGCGATGAGGGCCGCATCCGCCTCGAAGCCCGACTCGATGAGCACCACCTGGCCGTAGTACATGATCGAGTTGATGCCCGTCAGCTGCTGCATCATGGAGACGCCGATGCCGATGAGCAGGATGCGGATGAGCCACTTGTTCGTGAGCACCGCGCCGAGGCCGACCTTCGCTTCCGTCTGCTCCTCCATCGCGACCTGCTCGACCTCGCCGAGCTCGGCGATCGCGCGTTCCTCAGATCGCACCGTCTTGAGCACGGTGAGCGCGTCCGCGTGGCGGCCCTTCTCGACCAGCCAGCGCGGCGACTCGGGCATGCGCAGCATCCCGAAGAAGAGGGCGATGGCGGGGATCGCGCAGACGGCGAACATGATGCGCCAGACCCCGTCGATGTGGCTGAGCGTGTTGCCGAGGATGGCGTTGATGACAAACGCGGAGAGCTGGCCCGTGACGATCGCGACCTCGTTGCGCCCCGTGATCGAACCGCGGATCTCGAACGGCGCCAGCTCTGCCAGGTAGACGGGCACGACGGTGGATGCGCCGCCGACGGCGAGCCCCAGCATGATGCGCCCGACGACGAGCAGCGCGAAGTTCGGCGATGCGACGACGACGACCGTGCCGAGGAAGAACAGCACGGCGAGGATGATGATCGTGCGGCGGCGGCCGATGGCGTCCGAGATGCGTCCTCCGAAGAGCGCGCCGAAGGCGGCGGCGAACACGAGGGAGCTGGTGACGACGCCCTCCGTGAAGGCATCGAGGCCGATCTCCGCGGCCATGGGGCGCAGCGCGCCGTTGATGACACCCGTGTCGTAGCCGAAGAGCAGTCCGCCGAAGCAGGCGACGATCGAGATGAGTCCGAGCCGCTTGCGGTACGGGCCTGGCGTGAGTTTGGGCAGGGTCGTCTCTGACGCTGATGCCCCATGCGTGGAAGTGATGAGAACTCCTTTGTCTCCGCGGTTCGTCGCGCTCCTGGGTGATCTCTGCGCGATTCTGGCCGGGTCTCCCGGCCGATTGGAGGCAACCTTATACGTACTAGACGCCGAGCGCTAGTACGTAATAGTCTGTGCGTGCTGGGCGCACCCAGCAGCACAGTGTCGTGTCGGCACCGCCGTCCTCAGGAGAAGCACCATGTCCAAGACCCCCCTCATTCGTGTCGCGCTCATCGGCGCCGGCCGCATCGGCAGCAACCACGCCGCGCTCATCGCCCGCGACATCCCGAACGCCGAGCTCATCGCCATCGCCGACCCCGTCGAGGGCGCCGCGGCGAAGCTCGCCGAGACGCTCGGCGTCGAGCAGTCGTACACGGACATCGCCGAGCTGCTCGCCCGCCCAGACCTCGACGCGGTCGTCATCACGGCCCCGCCCCGCTTCCACACGGCGCTCGTCGAGCAGGCGGCCGCGGCAGGCAAGGCCATCTTCTGCGAGAAGCCGACGGGTGTCTCGCTCGAGGAGCTGCGCCGCGTCGAGGCCGCCGTCGAGCGCCACGACGTGATCTTCCAGGTCGGCTTCAACCGCCGCTACGCCAACGGGTTCCCTGAGCTTCGCTCCGCCCTCGACGCGGGAGTCCTCGGCACGCCGCAGCTGCTGCGCTCGGTGACCCGCGACCCGGGCCTCGCGAACCCTGCGGCGATCCCGCCGTTCACGATCTTCCTCGAGACCCTCATCCACGACTTCGACACCCTCAACTTCTTCAACCCGGGCGCCCGCGCCACCCGGGTCTACGCGGTCGCGGATGCGCTCGTCGCGCCGGACTTCAAGGACAAGGGCCTCCTCGACACCGCTGTCGTCACGATCCGCTACGACAACGGCGCCATCGCAACTGCGGAGGCGAACTTCTCGGCCGCCTACGGCTACGACACCCGTGCCGAGGTCTTCGGCAGCGCCGGCATGGCGACCGCGGGTGAGCTGGCGGCGTCGAGCCTGCGCCTCTATGGCGCGGCGGGCGCGTCCTTTGACACGGTGCGCGCCGACACGCAGCTCATGCGAGCCGCCTACACGGGCGAGCTGCAGGCGTTCGTCGACGCCGTCGCCGGCGTCGAGAGCCCCCGCCCCGGCACGGAGGCCGCGCTCGAGGCCATGGTCATCGCGCTCGCCTGCATCGAGTCGGTCAAGACCGGCGCACCCGTCGAGGTCGTCCGATGAGCGGGGCCGTCGCTGGCGCCGGCTCGAGTGCTGGTTCGGGCGCTGCCGAGTCGCCGTTCGTGCTCGCCGCGTGCGCGGAGATGCTGTTCCTCGACCTCCCGTTCGAGGAGCGAGTGCGGCGCATCGATGAGGCCGGCTTCGAGGTCGAGATCTGGCGATGGTGGGAGAAGGACCTGGATGCGCTCGTCGCGACCGGCGCGACGTTCGGCTCCATGTCGGGGTACATTCGCGGAGAGCTCATCGACCCGGACGGGGCCGACGCGATCGTCGCCACGGCGCGCGAGTCGCTCGAGGCAGCCCAGGTGCTGGACGTGCCGCGACTCGTGATCCACGGGACCGGCCTCGACGACAACGGCCTGCCCGTGCGTCCGAGTGCGCACACCACTCCGGCCGACTGGCTCGCCGCGCTGCGCACGCTGGAGCGCCTCGCGAAGCTCGGCGAGGAGCACGGCAAGGAGTTCACGCTCGAGAACCTCAACCACGCCGTCGACCACCCCGGCGTTCCGTTCAACCGGGCGAGCGACACGATCGCGCTCGTCGCTGCGGTCGACAGCCCGCACCTCCGGCTCAACCTCGACCTGTACCACGCGCAGATCGGCGAGGGTGACCTCGTCGACCTGTGTGGGCGCGCGCTGCCCTACATCGGCGAGATCCAGGTCGCGGATGTGCCAGGGCGCTGCGAGCCGGGAACGGGCGAGATCCACTACCCGCGGGTCGCTCGGGAACTCGACGAGCTCGGCTACCGCGGGGTCGTCGCGATGGAGGCCTTCGCGTCCGGTGACTCCGACCTCGCGCTCCGCAGCTTCCGGGAGGCCTTTAGCATCGAGGTATGAGCGACGTTGACGCACGAGACGCCCGCCGCCCGGCGAGACCGGGCGGCGGCAAGCGCGTCACGATGCGCGACGTCGCCGACGCGGCTGGCGTCTCGCAGCCGCTCGTGTCGATCGTCATGCGCGACGTGCCCGGCGCGAGCCCGGAGTCTCGCGCGCACGTCCTCGAGGTCGCGGCCCGTCTCGGGTACCGGCGAGACGAGCGGGCGAGGATGCTCAAGCAGGGCCGTTCGCGCCTCGTGGGCATCGTCTTCCACGCGGCGCAGCCGTTCCACGGCGAGCTCATCGACGAGCTCCAGCTCGCGGCCCGGTCTGCCGGGTACAACGTGTCGCTCGCCGCGGTCACGAAGCGGCGGGGCGAGGCGGATGCGATCGAGGCGCTGCTGGGGGAGCGGGTCGAGGGGCTCGTCCTGCTCGGAGCGTCGCTGCCCGAGGAGCAGCTCGACCGCATCGCCGAGGAGGTCCCCGTCGTCACGGTCGCCAGCCAGTACTCGTCGGCGTCGTTCGACAGCGTGTCCATGGACGACGCGCGCGGCATGGAGCTGGCGGTGCGGCACCTGCACGAGCGCGGGCACTCGCGCATCCTGTACCTCGGGGCGCCTGGCGTCTCGGGTGATGAGGTGCGCACGGCCACGTTCCTCGCCGCCACGACTGCTGCCGGACTCGGCGACCAGGTCGCGATCCTCGCGGGCGGAGCTTCCGAGGCCGCCGGCGCGAAGGTGATCGAGGAGGCGCTGGCGCGCTACCCGGACGCCACTGCGGTTGTCGCCTTCAACGACCGGAGCGCGCAGGGCGTCGTCGCCCAGGCGCGCCTCCTCGGCAAGCGTGTTCCGGAGGACCTGGCCGTGGTCGGCTTCGACGATTCCGAGCAAGCCGAGCTGCCGTACCTGCAGCTCACGAGCCTCGCGCAGGATCCGGCGCAGCTCGCATCCGCGGCCGTCGAGATGGTGGTGGGGCGCGTCGACGCGAGCGCCGAAGGTGAGCAGCCGCGGAGCGGGGAGCACCGCATCCTGCCGACGAGGCTCGTCGTGCGCAGCAGCAGCAGCGGCAATGGCAACTCGGTCGAGCGGTCGAGGTGACGGATCGTCGGACGCCGGGCTTCGACGGGGTGAGTCCGTCCCGTCCCAGCGGTTCGCTGCCCGGGCTGCGCGACGCTGCCCGCCGCCAGTACTTCTCGCTCGGCACCGGCGAGCTGGCGTCGGTCCTGACCTTCACGATGCTGGGGGTGTGGGTCGTGCCACCCATCTTGCCGTCGGGCAGTGACGTGGCCGCGTTCTGGTCGGCGCTCGCACCCCTGCTGCTTGTGCTCCTGCACGGTGGTTCGTACTGGCTGCTCGCCCGCCGCTGGGTCGGCACCTCCAGGATGCCCGTCGGGCTCGCGCGCACGTTCTGGGTGCTCAAGTGGCTGAACCTCGCGGTGCTCGTCGGCGGTCTCGTCGGCGTCGTGGCCTGGTGGCCCAGCTCCTGGCTGGTCGCGGTGCTCGTCCTGTTCACATGGGCATTCGGGGCCGTCGAGTACCTCAACTACTTCGTCGTGCGGCTGAGCTACCCGGCCCGGGCCTGGCTGCCAGAGGTGCGACGCTTTCGGACTCCGCGCTTGGTGAGGGATATCAGGCAAGCCACGCATCGGTAGGCTTCCCGGATGCCACTCGGTCGCGGATTTCGTGTGCTCTGGAGCGCGAACGCCCTGTCGAACCTGGCAGACGGCATCGCGTTCGTGTCGATGCCGCTGCTGGCCGCCTCGGTCACCGACGACCCGCGCCTCGTCGCGGGCTTGGCGACGCTCTACGCCCTGGTCCGCCTCCTGGTCGCGCTGCCCATCGGCGTCTGGGTCGATCGGGTGGACCGCCGGACCCTGATCGTCGCGGCGAACGTGCTGCGCGGCTGCGCCCTGCTGGGGCTCGCCCTGGCGATCCAGCTCGGCTTCTCCTCCCTCATGGTCCTGTATGCAGCGATGGCGGTGGTCGCGACGTTGGAGAGCGCGGCGGACAACGCCGCATCGGCCATGCTGCCGTCGCTCGTCGACCGAGAGCGACTCGATTCCGCGAACGGGAGGGTCGCGGCGGCGCAGCTCGTCGCGGACGAGTTCGCTGGCCCTCCCCTCGGGGGATTGCTGTTCGCCCTCGCCGCAGCGGCTCCTGTCTTCGCGATGGGTGGGCTGTGGGCCGTCGCGGGCCTCGTCGCCCTCGCGCTGCCGATTCGGCGACTGTCGAGGCCAGGATCGGATGCGCGCGACGCACGACGTTCGGTCTCCGTCGAGGTGCGCGAGGGCATCGCCTGGCTGGCACGCCACCGTGTGGTCGGGAGCCTTGCGCTCATCGGAGCGCTCGCGAGCGTCGGCTACATGCTGCCCTTCTCGATTCTCGTGCTGTTCGCCGAGGAGCGCCTCGGCCTGGACAGCACCGGATACGGCTTGCTGCTCGCGGCGTCGGCCCTCGGTGGCTTGCTCGGCTCCTTCCTCGCAGCCCGGCTTCGCGCATGGCTCGGATACCGATGGACGATCGTGGCAAGTCTGGCGCTGGGGGCGCTGACGCTCGGTGGGCTGTGCCTCACGACGAACCCGATCGTCGCCGGCGTACTCTTGGCGCTCTACATCCTGCACGCGACGGTCTGGAACATCTGCTCGCAGTCCCTCCGCCAGCGCCTCATCCCGGACGAGCTGCTCGGACGCGTCGGCGCCAGCACGCGCGTGCTCGGTCTCCTGGGGCTTGCCATCGGGGCGACGATGGGCGGTCTCCTGGGGGTGGTCGACCTCGCGATACCGGTCGCCACCGGGGCCGGAGTGTTCGTGGTCTGCAGCTTGGTTGCTGCTGGCGCGCTGCGGGGCGGCGTATCCGGTCGGCGTCCGGGGAGTTCCTCTCAGGCATCCGGAGAGTCGATGCGTCGATAGGGTCGCTCTATGTGGGAGACGGATCGCGGCTGGCCCTGTTCTAGGAGTGGTGCCGTTCTTGCCAGGAGGGGTCGGCGATACCGGTCAGGACGCTGAGCACCGTGCGCTCGGCGAGCTTCGCGTCGATCGGCTGGTGGCCGAAGAACGCTCGGTAGTAGAGCGGTGCCGCGAGGAGGTCGAGGGTGAGCTCCATGTCGAGTCCCGCCCGTAGGTCTCCTCGCTCGATGGCGTGCTCGAGGACTGTCCTGCTCGTCGCGCGGCGAGCCTCGAAGTACTCGCGGAGGAACAGCTCGCGGAGCTCCGGGTCGGCCTCCAGGTCGGCGAGGAGTCCCGGGAGTGCGCGGGTGATGGGGGAGTTGCTGAACCCGTCGGCGATGTTCGAGATGCCGCTGACGAGGTCGCAGTGCACGCAGCCGGTATCTGGTGTCGGAGTCGTTCCGAGCACCGAGATGAGCGTGTGCACGACGATGCCGGGCAGGCTCTTCCAGCGTCGTCGAAGCGCGGGCTTGCTCGTCCCGGCGGCTGCCGCGACGTTCTCCATCGTGAGCGAGCGGTACTGGCCGGTCTCGAGGAGGCCGATGACCGCCTCGGTCGCCCTGGCGTCGATCGTCGCGTCGCGGGGGCGGCCGTGCGGCAGTGATCGGGTCCGGGGTGCAGCGTGCGGCTCTGGTTGCGGCATTGCCTCACCGTACCCTACATTCATTACGTTCCGGTGTGGAATGTAATGAATGGGAGTGCGCATGCAGCAGGATGAATCGCGTTCGACGGCGGAGGCGACGACACCCTCAGAGGTCGAGGCCGGAGGTGTCTTCTCGCCCCGTCTGCGCGGGTCCACGATCGGGATCCTCGTGAGCGTCGGGGCGGTGGCCTTCGAATCGCTGGGGGTCGCGACCGTCCTCCCGACCGTCGCCGAGGAGCTGGGAGGCCTGCGCAGATACGGCTGGGGGCTCTCGGCGCTCATGCTCGCCAGCATCGTCGGCACCGTCGTCGCCGGGAACGACATCGACCGGAGGGGGCCCGCCCGGGCAGTGGTGGTCGGAAGCCTGGTCTTCGCGTTCGGCTGCCTGCTCGCTGGTCTCGCCCCCGGGTGGGAAGTGTTCGTGGCCGCGCGAGCGCTCCAGGGGTTCGGGGTCGGAGCGATCATGGCGTACGCCTACAGCCTGGTCGGCCTCGCGTATCCGCCTCGGCTCCAGGCCGTCATGTTCGCGTTCCTGTCGTCTGCGTGGACGATCCCGTCGCTCCTGGGCCCGGTCTTCGCCGGGGTGCTCACGACGGTGCTCGACTGGCGCGTCGTGTTCTGGACCATCGCGCCGATCACGATCCTCCTCCTCCCGCTCGTCTTGCCGGGTGCACGCCGGGTCTCGGCAAGCCCGAGGGTGCGGAGTGGCCGGTTGTTCTCCGCGCCCGTCTGGTTCTCGGTGCTCCTGGCGGTCGGGACGGGGGCCGTGCTCTTCGGCCTCGAGGTGGATGCGCTCCCGCTGATGCTCGCGCTGCTTGTCGTGGGCCTGGTGGCCGCGGCCATCGGCTTGCGCAGCACCCTGCCCGTGGGATCATTCCGTGCGCGCCGTGGTGCGCCGGCCGGGGTCGTCGTGCGCTTCATCCTGTGCGGCGTGTACTTCGGGTCGGAGGCGTTCCTGCCCCTCGGGCTCACGAGCATCCACGGCCTCGACGTCACGATCGCAGGGCTGGGCCTCGCGGCCGGCGCGCTCGCCTGGACGGCCGGGTCGTTCGTGCAGGCGCGGATCGACGCAGCCCGGCCCGGACAGCGCGCTCGCTCGACGAGGGTCGGGATGCTCGTCCTGCTGGGTGGCCAGCTGCTCATGGGGGCGGCTGTCGCGCTTCCGGCGGTCTGGCCGGGCTGGGCCGTCGTCGGCTGGGGCATCGCGGGAATCGGGATGGGGATCGCGTTCAACGCGTCGACGGCGGCGACCATGTCGGCCACGCCGACCTCGGCCGCGGGGAGCATCAGCGCGAGCCTGCAGCTCGCGCAGACCCTCGCGACGGCGGTCATCGCCGGCCTCGGTGGGGCGGCCGTCGCACGGCTCGGCGCCACGACGCCCGCGTTCCTCGCGGTCTTCGGGTCCACCGCCGCACTCGCCCTGGTCGGTGTGTGGGTCGCGGGTCGCCTCCGGGGTCAGGCGGCCGAAGCCGGGGACCGACGCCGGTAGGAGGGATGGGGCGCCGCGTTCATCTCCTTACTCCGGCGAGGCGCGCGCGATGTGCACTGCGAGGAAGGCCACTTCCTCGTCGGGAAGCTCCACGCCGTGCGTCTCGCGGATGAACGTGCGCACGCGTTCCGCGGTCGCGATCGCACGAGGGGCGCGCTCGCTGAGGTTCCGGAACAGGAAGTCGTCGCCGCCCAGCAGCTGGCCTGCGAAGAATCGCTCCGCGAAGAACTGCAGGTGCGTGAGGAACCGCGAGGCGTGGAGGTCCTTCCTGGAGACCCGGACGGCGGAGGTCATCGTCACGATGCTCGTGACCTTCGCGACCAGGTCGACGACGCGCATCGAGTCGACGCCGAGCTTGCCCGTGTCGGCGTTGACGAGGTGGAAGGCGACGTTGGCTGCCTCCTCCTCGCCGAGCCGCACGCCGAGGCGTCGTTCGACGTCGTCGAGGGCGCGGACGCTCACGGCGTGGTGGTCCGGGTAGACGGTGCGCACCTCCCACGCGAGCCGGTTCGTGAGGGCGATGCCCTTCCGGTAGCGCTCCACCGCGAAGTGGAGGTGGTCGGTGAGGGTGAGGTACACGTGCGGGTCGAGGGTGAGTCCCGCTCGACCCGCATCCGCGACGATCTCGCGGGTCAGCTCGACGTACTCTGCCGGGATCTGAGCGAGCAGCTCGACGAGGTTCCGGTGATCCGAGTCAGGGAGGGAGATGAACTCCTGGTCCGTGATCGTGGCCGAAACCTCGTCGCCCGGCTTCTGGCCGTACCCGATGCCCTTGCCCAGCAGGACGCGCTCGACGCCGCGGTCGTCGACGACGAGCACCACACTGGAATTGAGGACCTTCTTGATGGCGGGCACGGTGGTCTCCTTTGACGCCGCTTGGAGGGGAGGGGGTTAGCTGAGGTCTGCGCCGTTGGACTCGATGACCTGGCGGTACCAGTGGAACGAGTCCTTGCGTCGGCGCTCCAGTGTGCCATTCCCGAGGTCGTCGAGGTCGACGTGGATGAACCCGTACCGCTTGCTCATCTGCGATGTCGACGAGCTGACGAGGTCGATGGGCCCCCAGCTGGTGTAGCCGAGCAGGTCGACGCCCTCGTCCACGGCCTGGATCATCTGCTCGAAGTGCGCTCGGAAGTACTCGACGCGGTAGTCGTCGCGGATCCGTCCGTCCTCGTCGACCGTGTCGCGCATCCCGAGCCCGTTCTCCACGATGAAGAGGGGCTTGCGGTAGCGGTCGTACAGGTCGAGGAGGGAGATGCGCAGCCCGATCGGGTCGATCTGCCAGCCCCACTCGGACGAGCCGAGGTAGGGGTTCTTGACGCCGAGGACCGTGTTGCCCGGCGTGCGCTCGGCGTCGGGGTCGACGGATTCGGTCATCGACATGTAGTAGCTGAACGACACGAAGTCGGCCGTGTGCTGGCGAAGGAGCTCCACGTCGCCGTCCTCGAACGGCACGGTGACGCCCATCTCCTCGAGCTGGCGGAGCACGATCGGCGAGTACGACCCGCCGGCCTGCACATCCGAGCACATGTAGAGGAGGCGTTCCTTCGCGCGCGTCGCGGCGACGTCGTTCGGGTGGCAGGTGCGCGGGTAGGTCGTGAGCATGGTGATCATGCAGCCCATCTGCGCGTCCGGGTGCAGCTCTCGCAGCATGCGGGTGACGGATGCGCCGGCGATGAACTGGTGGTGGAGGGCCGTGTAGCAGGCCTGCGTGATCGAGGTCCCCGTGACGGTCTCCTCGATGATGCCGCCCGAGGTGAACGGGTGGCGTTCCATGCCGTCGATCTCGTTGAACGAGATCCACCGCTTCACGATGTGCCCGAACCGTTCGAAGCAGGTGCGGGCGAAACGCTCGAAGAGGCCGATCGTGGCCCGGTCGAGCCAGCCGTTGCGGGTGACCGCGAGCTCGAGGGGCGCGTCGAAGTGCGACAGCGTCACGAGGGGCTGGATGCCGTGGCTCTGCATCTCCTCGAACAGGTCGAGGTAGTAGGCGATGCCGTCCTCGTTGGGCTCGAGCTCCTCGCCGGTCGGGTAGAGCCGCGACCAGAGGATCGACACCCGCAGCACGCTGAAGCCCATCTCGGCGAACAGGGCGAGGTCTTCCTTGTAGCGGTGCACGAAGTCGATGGCGCGCCGCTTCGGGAAGTACGTGGGGTCCGGGTCGCGCTTGGCCTCGGCGATGCTCTCGAGGGTGACGGCGTGCAGCGCGGCGAAGTCGTCGTTGTTGGCGTTCGGGTGCCGGCGGAGCACGTCGGTGACGACCCAGCCGCGGCCATCCTCGCCCCAGCCGCCTTCGGCTTGGTTCGCGGCGATTGCGCCACCCCAGAGGAAGTGATCAGACAGTGCCATGTGCGGTCTCCTTGATGTTGGTGAGTGAGATGAGGGATGCACCCCGGTTGACGTGCTGGCCGGTGTCGAACTGCGCGTCGCCCCCGGCCGTGTTGACGACGACGATGGGGGTGATCGTGTCGAGGCCGGCCGCGGCGATGGCGTCGAGGTCCGCGTCGATGACGGGCTGGCCCGCCTCGACCCGGTCGCCCTGCGCGACGTGCGTCGTGAAGGGGGCGCCTTCGAGGACGACGGTGTCCATGCCGACGTGCACGAGCACCTCGACGCCGTCGTCAGTGCGGATGCCGATCGCGTGCTGCGAGTCGAGGAGGGACGTGACGGTGCCCGACACGGGGGCGACCACGCGTCCATCCGTGGGGCGGATCGCGACGCCGTCACCGAGCACACCCGTCGAGAAGACCCCGTCGCCGAGTGAGGCGAGCTCGACGACCTCACCCTGCATGGGGGAGACGATCGTGAGCGCGCGAGGCTGTGCCGAGCCCGCTGCGGCATCCGCCCCCGCGTCCGCGCTCGCATCCGCGTGCTCGTCGGTCTTGCCGAGCACGCGCAGGGTGCCGGAGTCGGAGTCCTTCCAGAGCACGACGCCGACGATGAACGACACAGCCGCGCCGATCACGAGGCCGATGAGGGCGTGGATGAGGTTCCACGGGTCGAGGGCGTCGATGAACATGGAGAAGCTCGCGAGGCCGGGGCTGACGATCGCGAAGGTGTCGACGAGCGTGATGCCGAGGTACGCGCCCGAGGTGATGGCGCCGGCGAGCACCGCGATGAGTGCGCGTCGGTTCTGGAGGGTGACGCCGTAGAGGGCCGGCTCGGTAACGCCGAACAGCGCCGAGAAGCCTGCGGAGACGGCCGTGGCGCGGAGCACCTGGTTGCGGGTGCGGACAGCGACGGCGAAGCTCGCGCCGGCTTCGGCGATGTTGTGCGCCAGGGAGGCGGTCAGGTAGAAGCTCTCCTTGCCGTACGTGGCCATCGTCGTGATCGTCGGCGGCAGGAGCGGCTTGTGCATGCCGACCGAGATGAGGAACGGCAGGATGGCGGCGAGGAGCGCGACGGCAATCCACCCGAAGGTGTTGTGGAAGTTGAAGAGCAGGCCTGCGAAGAGGTCGCCGATCTCGAAGCCGAACGGACCGATGAGGAACACCGTGGCGGGCGCGACCACGAGGTAGCACATGAGGGGCACGTAGAAGGTGCGGATGGGCGGCCACGAGAACTTCGTGAAGAAGCGCTCTGCACCCCAGAGGAGCAGCACGGCGAGGATCGCGGGGAACACCTGCGCGTTGTAGTTGACGACGGGCACGGGGATCCCGAAGAGCGCCGCGCCGCCATCCTGGCTCACGAGGCTCGTGAACCCGGGGAAGAGGAGCAGCGCGACGGAGCCGAGGGCCACCGGCCGGTTCACGTCGAGCTTCTTCGCGGTGGTGTAGGCGACAAGCAGCGGCAGGAACGCGAACACGGCGTCGGGGACGGCGGCGATGAGCGCGTACGAGTCGCTCTCCCGGTCGATCCAGCCGAGCGCGGCCGCGAGGACGAGGAGCGACTTGAAGATTCCCGCGCCCGCGATGGCGGGGATGATGGGCACGAAGACGCTGACGACGAAGTCCAGCACCTTGGAGCCGACCCGCTTCACGGTCCACGGGGTCCGGGGCTTCTCGGTCGCGGCGGCGGTCGGTGACCCGGAGCGGAGCTTCTCGACCGCTCGGTAGTACTCGAGAACTCGTCCTCCCACGATGACCTGCGTCTGGGGTCCGCGGACCACGCCGAGCACGCCGGGGATGGACTTGAGTGCCGCCTCGTCGACGGGGCTGTCGTCGCTGAGGGTAAACCTCAGGCGGGTCGAGCAGTGCTGCAGGGCAGACACATTGCTGCTCCCGCCGACGTGCTCGAGGATCTCTGCCGCCTCTGAGCTGATGTTCATGTTGTGCTCCTCCATTGGAACTCGGGGGACAGCTTCCGGGCAACAAAAAAGGACCCGACCGTAGCTCTGTAGAGCAACAATCGGATCCTGCCTGCATGACCAGTCACATGTCCGTTGCATGAACCTACACGGATCCTGGGGCGGTGTCCACCGGCAGTTCGGAGGTACACTCGGGCTCAGCAGGGTGTGCGCGTGGCACCCGCGCGCCAGGTGACCTTCGGGGCCTTCGCGATCCGATCGGTGAGCGATATCTGGAGTCCCCTTGACGAACATCCGCCCCAGGGAGCGTGCGCTGGCTGCGTTCGCGGCCATCGCCTTCGGCTTCGTGATCGCCGGCGCCAACAGCATCAACCCGCTGCTGCCCATGCTCCGGGTCGAGGTGCCCCTGAGCCCGCTCGGTGTGTCGCTGACGTTCGTGGTCTACGTGTCAGCAGCGGTTGCCACCCTCCTGGTCGTCGGATTCTCCCGGCTGCGAGTGACACCCGGTTCGGCCGTGGTCGCGGCCCTGCTCATCGCGGCGCTCGCGAACCTGCTCCTCGCGTCATCGAACGAGGTGCAGCTGCTCGTCGGGCGGGCGGCGACCGGGGTCGCGGTCGGGCTCGCGACCGGCGGTGCGGCCGGTCTGGTGGTGGATGCGCTCAAAGGGCGTGGGCGGGGGCTGGCCGCGACGGGGAACCTCGTCGGCGCTGTCGTCGGCACCGCGATCGCCCAGGGGGTTGCGGCGCTCGAGACCGTCGCCGGGGCGATGTCCATGTACGTTGCTGGCGCCGCGATAGCGCTCCTGCTCGCACTGGCCCTTGTCCTGTTGCTTCCCCGGAGCGTGCCACGGGCTGCGCGCAAGCGCGGAGTCGGGGCTCCGACCTCCCGTCGGCTGACGCGCGCCGACGTCCGGACGATCGCGCGCGCCGCGGTGGTCTGGACGGGGCTCAGCGCTGGCGTCGTCTACGCGCCGACGGTGTTCTCCGATGCCGCGATGCCGCTGGCGCAGTTCGGCGGCAGCGTCACCATGCTGGTTGCTGCGGCCGTCGCTCAGCTCGCGAGCGTGCCGCTCGGTCGGCTGCTCCCCGCAGCCAGCGGTCACCTCGCGTTCGCCGTCGGCTGTGCGCTCGCGGTCACGTCGGTGCTGCTCTCGAACAACCCGCTCGCGTTGCTCGCGATGGCGCTGCTCGGTGCGGGAGGGGCTGTGGCCTACCGGACGTCGCTGGTGCATCTGACGCGCGGAGCGGCCGCGAGCCAGCAGAGCTCGCTCGCGTCGAAGTTCGCCGTCGCCACCTACGCCGCATCCGCGTCGACGGTGCTGGCGATCGGAGTCCTCGGGAGCGTGGTGCGGACCGAGGTCGTACTCGCGGTGTTCGCGACGCTGCTGAGCCTCGCGGCCCTCTGCATGCATCTGGGCGCGCCCCGGTTCAGGGACCTCGCCGAGGGACCCACCGGCAACGGAGCGCTCTGAGTCCTGGCGACGTCGGCCGCCGCGCGCCCGGTGTGTTCAGTGCTCGCTGGCGACGACGAGGGAGCGGATCGCGCTGACGAACGCGGCGGGTGCTTCGATCGGGAGGAGGTGTCCGCTTCCGACGACGGGGTGCAGGCTGACGCGGCTGAAGTGATCGTCGAGCCGGTCGGCCCACTCGATCGGGAACAGGGGATCCTCCGTCGGCCAGAGCATGACGGTCGGGGTCTCGATCGGTGGCAATTCGCCCGCGTACCCGCGATTCGCGAGGTACCACTGGATGCTCGCGGCGAACGCTCCCGGCCGGGAGTAGGCCGCGATGAGCTCCTCGCGCTGCGGGTGACGCTGGGGTGCGGCGGCTCCGCTCCAGGTGCGCCAGAGGTAGTCGAGGTAGCTGGTGACCGCGTCGGGTCTGCCATCGATCAGCTCGGCAGCGATCGGCTCGCGCTGGAAGTGCTGGTACCAGAATGTCGGTGCGAGGGACGGCGCCGTCGCTCGGTCGCCGATACCCGGATACGCGGGGGTGAGGACGGCCCCGTCGAACCGCGACGGGTCGAGGCGAAGCGCCGCCTGAGCGATTCGGCTGCCGATGTCGTAGCCGGCGATGATGGTGCGGCCGCCGCTGGCAGGGTCCGCAAGCCCATCGAGGAGACGGCGGGCGTGCGCTTCCGCAGTGGCCTCAGCGAGCGGGAGCTCGCCCGCGAACGCTGCTCCGAATCCGCGGAGGTCGGGCACGAGCGTCGTCGCGGGCTGGAGGGCGTCTCGCACCGCGTCGTAGTCCGACGGGAGTCCCGGCCACCCATGGACGAGGATCACGCGGTCGTCGGCGCTCAGCTCCGACATCCGCTGTCCTTCTTCGTCGCCAGTCCGATCAGCTGGGCGTACGTCGCGATCGCCTCGGCCTCCGTGATCGCCCCCTTGAGGGTCGAGGCCGACAGGGACTCGCCCGCGCCGACAAGGGCGATGCAGAGGAGGTGGAGTTCCGGTTCTGGCATGACGACGTGCGGCCGAAGGATCGCCTCGAACATCTGGACGCCCGTCTCCTCGAGCTCGCGGTAGATGCTGGCACGTTCTTCGTTGCCCGTCATCGCAGCCCCGACGGCGAAGAACTCGCTGCTGGCATCCGTCGCGCACCGGATGTACGTCTCGGAGAGGGCGTCGATCGTGGGCTCGTGGGCGAGGCCGTCCTGGGCCATCCCCTCTTGGAACGCCCGCTTCCGCTCCGCGTCGATCCACCGGTACAGGGCGGTCAGCAGCGACGAGCGCGACTCGAAGTGATCGTAGACGACGGGCTTCGACACGCCCCCGTGCTCGGCGAGGGTGCCCAGCGTCAGGGCGTCTACCCCGTCCTGCCGCACGATGGCCAGCGCCTTCTCCAGCAGATCCTGGTGGCGAGCGTCCCAGGGGAGGCGACGCTTCCGTGGTTCCTCGGGGGGTGGTGCTGCTTGGGCCGTCATTAAGCTACCTTCAGTAGGTTACTGTTGCTACAGAAAGTAGCTTATCGAGTTGCGGTGCCAACAGGCGGCGTCCAACTCGCGGATGAGAGGAACCGCCATCACTTCGCAGCCCGTCCACTCAACTCTTCATGCCGACAGTGATGCCGAGGTCGATGGGACGTCGAAGTCAGCGCCGAAGCGGGCGGTGCCTCCTCGCGTCTTCATCTTCGGCATCTCAGGCAGGGTCGGCCGGCTGCTCGCGGCCCGCCTCCAAGGTCAGGGCGTGCCCGTTTCCGGTCTCGTTCGGACGCGGCGGCAGGCCGCAGCGCTCGAGCGGGCCGAGGTGTCGCCGCTGCTCGGGGACCTCGGAGCCTCCACCACAGACGAGCTCGGGGCGATGATCCGGGACTGCGATGTCGTCGTGTACGCCGCTGGCTCGAACGCTGGCCCCCAGCGCGTGACGGACGATATCGACCTCGCCGCCCTCGGTCGCGTGGCGGAGGCGGTCGAGCGCGTCCGAGGGGTGCGACTCATTCTGCTCTCCGTGCTTCCAGAAGCGTGGCGTGAACGAGCGCTGAGCGACGACGAGGAACACTACTTCGCGGTCAAGAAGCGGGCAGAGGTGAGCCTGACCCGACAGGATGTCGATTGGGTGATCCTCCGCCCATCGCTCTTGACGGATGACGCTGGAGCCGGGGAAGTCTCCCTCGGGCCCGCAGAGGAGCACGGCGAGATACCCCGCGAGGATGTGGCCGCAGTCCTCGAGGCGCTGGTGCTCGAGCCGTCCATCAGGCGGCAGATCCTGGAGTTGAACGAGGGGCAGACGCCGGTCGTAGACGCCGTTCGCGGGTTCGCGCGCGAGCTCTGAGCTCTGGGCTCATCGAGGCAAGTGGGCGTGGTCGCCTAGCGGCGCCGGAAGTCGCCGGCGACGGGGCAGTCGAACGGGTCGCGCGCCTGGAGGCCCACCCTGTTGAGGTACTCGATCACGATGCGGTACGACTCCAGGAGCGAGGTCTCCGCGTACGGCACGTCCTGCTCGTCGCAGTAGGCGCGCACGATCTCGCGAGCACGGGCGAGGTGCGGCCTCGGCATGCTCGGGAAGAGGTGGTGCTCGATCTGGTAGTTGAGTCCGCCCATGAGCGCACTGGCCCACCAGCCGCCCCGCACGTTGCGCGAGGTGAGGACCTGCCTGCTGAAGAAGTCGAGCTTCACGTCGGCGGGGATGAGCGGCATGCCCTTGTGGTTGGGCGCGAACGACGCCCCCATGTAGACCCCGAACACGGCCATCTGCACGGCGACGAACGCGACCGCGAGGCCAAGCGGGAGCATCCAGAAGATCGCGCCGAGGTAGATCGCGAAGCGGACCGCGATCATCGTCAGCTCCACCCACCGACCCGTGATCTTCTCCCTGGCGAAGAGCGACTTGATGGACCGGAAGTGGAGGTTGTAGCCCTCGAAGGTCAGCAGCGGGAAGAAGAGGTACCCCTGCTTGCGGGTGATCAGTGCCAGCAGACCCCGTTGCTCGCTCGCCGACTCCTCCGTGAAGGAGATCGTGTCGAAGTCGATGTCGGGATCCTTCCCCTTCTTGTTGGGGTTGGCGTGATGACGCGTGTGCTTCGTCATCCACCAGCTGTAGCTCATCCCGACGATGCCGGCCGCGAGGAAACGACCGAGCCGGTCGTTCGCCCTGCCCGAGGTCAGGACCTGGCGGTGGGAGGCTTCGTGAGCGAGGAACGCGAACTGCGTGAAGATGACCCCGAGTGCCGCCGCGATGAGCAGCTGGAACCAGCTGTCCCCGAGCAGGATGAACCCAGTGATCGCGGCGGCAAGCGCGACGAGAAGACCTGCTGCGAGGGCGCCGTAGAACCCGAGCGTGCGATCGAGGAGTCCCTCCCCACGGATCGCCTTCGAGACTGCGCCATAGCTCTGCGTGATCCGGGGAGTCTTCTCTCCCTTGGTCGTCCGGCGAACCGCGCCGTAGCTGCTTGGGGTGAGTTTTGACTCGGGCGACTGCACGGCCGGCTCCTTGCTCGGTCGGCACGAGGCATCAGGCGAACCTCGTGACATGGCTAGCAATTCCGAGCAAGGATTTTAGTAGAACGGTGATGGCGGAGCTAACCGGTCACTCCGCGTTGGCGACTTCAGGCACGGACAAGGCCCACGCGTTCATGGCGTCGAGGACCGTCCGCAGCTGCTTACCGACCTCGGTCAGCTCGTAGACGACCCTCGGCGGGATCTCCGGGTAGGACGTCCGTGTGACGAGCCCGTTGGCCTCGAAGCGCCGCAGCCGGTTCGTGAGCGTGTGCGCACTGATGCCGGGGAGGCGGTCCTTGATCTCGGTGAACCGGAGGGGGCCGTGGAGCAGTTCCCGCACGATCAAGGTGGCCCATGGCCCCTCGAGGAGTACGAGGAATCGGGCGACACCGCACTCGGGGAGATCGTCGCATCTTGGCATGAGTTTGAGCATATCCCTTTAGTGCAGTTGACGTAACCGATGCATCCTGTGCACTAATGGGCGTATGACCTACTTGATTCATGGCGCCACTGGTGCCCAGGGCGCCCCCGTCATCGCAGCCCTCGCCCAGGCCGACCTCGATGTCACCGCCGCGGTTCGCACACCGAGCTCCTATGCCGGCCCGGGAACGGCAGTTGCCGTCGACTTCACCGACGCCGCCTCGCTGACCGACGCGTATCGCAGAGTTCAGGGGATCTTCGTCCACCTGCCGATCGGATCGCCGGCCGACCAGCTGTCCGCAGCGAACGCGGTCGCCGACGCCGCCGAGGCGTCGACTCCGGCCCGAGTCGTGGTCTCCACGAGCGGGTACACGCTGGAGGACCCAGAGAGCGCGCTCGCCGTGCTGGTGCGCAGGCTCGAGGAAGCCGAGATCTCGACCGCCATCGTGCAGCCCCGCCTCTACCTCGAGAACCTCCTGCTGCCGTTCGTCGTCGAGTCGGTGCAGGAGCGTGGCGTTCTCAGCTACCCCATCCGTGCGGACTATGCGGTCTCTTGGAGCTCCCACCTCGACGTCGCTGACGTCGTCGTCGGACTGCTGCAGGACGATGCGATCACCGGAATCGTCGGCGTCGGCGCCCTCCCCGGTCTGCTCGGCGACGATCTGGCGCAGAGTTTCGCAGCGCACCTTGGTCGTCCGGTCAGCTTCGAGAGTCGTGATCCGGATGCGTTCGGAGAGGACCTCAGGCGTGTCATCGGTCCCGGTGCTGCGCCCGTCGTCGAGTCCTACAAGTGGCGAGCCACGCAGCCCCACGAGGTCATCGAGGAGGCGACGAGCGCGCAGCGGCGCCTCGGCATCACGCCTCGCTCCGTCACAGAGTGGCTGGGGCAGCTGGGCGTCTAGTCCAGGCGTCGCCTCCAGGTCGGGCGGCTGGCCCAGCGTATCCGTCGCTGAGGCCAGCCGCCCCAGGTCCTTCTCGGTCAGCGCTTCTTCGGCATGACTAAGACAGGGGCTTTGTGTGTCGGAGTTCGACGAGCGCGCGTGCGCTGCCCTCATCCGCGATCTTGCTGGCTCCGTCCGCACGCCAGCCCTGTCGCTCGTAGAAGCCGATCGCCCGGTCGTTGCCCGTCAGCACCCACACGTAGGCGTCCGAGTGGCCGGCCGTGCGGAGTTCTTGTTCGGCGCGACGGATGAGCGCGGCGCCGACCCCCGTCGACCAGTGGTCTGGATGCACGTACAGGCCACCGAGCTCCCCTCGGTGCCCATCGTCGGGGTCTCTCCCAGGCCCGAACGCGGCCCAGCCGACGATGCGTTCCCCGTCCTCGGCGACGAGCAGCCGATGCGGGCGCACGGCGTCGAGGTCCGTCGCATCGCCGCGCAGGGAGGCGGCGATCCACCGTGTCCAGCCGGCGGTGCGCTGCTCGACGCTCAGGGCGGCCAGCACCTCCGAGGGGATGAGGCCCGCGTAGGCCGCTCGCCACGAGTCGACGTGCACGATGGCGACTGCCCGCGCATCAGCTTCGGTCGCCCAACGCAGAGTGCCGCCTGTCATGCGATCACGCTATCGCTGATCGGGTCACCGGTTCCGAGGGGACGCTCTGCGAGCGTGCTCGGCGAGATAGGTGTGGCCCACCCAGGAAATCCTGCGCAAACGACCCACTGCGGACGGCGCGCTTCTCAGGCCCTCCAGACGCCGACATCGCGCCAATCGCCGGGAAACCCCATCTCACTGACATCCCGCCCGGGCAGCGCCGCGAACCCGCGCTCGACTTCCGACGCGACCTTGAGTGCCCAATTCGAGTCGGGCGCGGCAGCTGTCAAGATCTGCGCGATGACCGCGAGCGCTCCGTAGAGATCTTCGCTCTGTCCAGGAGGAAGGCTCTCCAACTCTTCGATGGTCCTCATCGCCCCTGTCGCAGCCGGGACGAGGGAGCGGTTCCAAAGGCGTCCATGATGGGCAGAGATATTGCGAACGACCGTCAGCTGCTCGAGCCACCGGGCGAACGGATGATGCTTGACGGCTTTGCCGCGTTGCCTGTGCGATAACCGGTCGAGTCGGAGACGAATACCCATGCCTTCAGCCACATCGAACTGGTCTGTTGCGCGCATTCCGTCGTAGAGCATCGATACGTCCGAGAAGTCGAGGACGTCGACGAGCACCCAGATCGGAATCACCCCAGCGTGATTCTGCATGTGATGGTTGATGAACATCGATCTGCGGGCCGTCCGCTTCACCCGTTCGTGCGTCTTGTCGACCCACGACGAGTGGTTGAAGGCATCCCGAAACAGGGACTTGTCCTCGTAGGACAAAGGGCCGTAGCGCCCGAGGACGTAGCTGACCTGACTGCGGAGCGCTACTTCGACCCGCTCGAGCCCGACGTGTACAAGAGAGCGAAGTTTGCGGTCAAGCTCGTACAGTGCCGCAACCTCTGAGAACTTGGTCCCCGGTTGGAACTGATCGGATCGTGAGGGCGCGCCCTCAGTGGTTGTCTCGAATCGACGCGACGTGTACCAGTACCCGCTCAACCGGTAGTAGTTCATCGACTTCAGCCACTGCTCGGGGTTGCCGTCGAGCTCCATGCCCCGGCTCTCGAGGAGCTGAGCCTGCTCTCCGATCGTGAGGTACTTCTTCGGTGAAGGTGACACTCTCGGCATCCTCTCGGACAAAAAAATCCAGCCCACACCGGTGGACCGGGCGGGCTGAACGATTGCACCTAACTTAGCAGGGTTCGGCAGGGAGGCGTTAGCGCCCAGATACGCGAGACCCGTGGGTTCCGAATCGTCTCGGTGGCGGGATGCTCAGCGCAGCACTCCGCAGGCGGTGACCACGCGAAGCAGGACCTGTCCTTCGGTTCCAGCTGGGTAGTTCAGGAGGTACGACCCGGTCTCGTCTTCGATCAAGGTGTGCGAGCCAGTCGCAGGCCATGTGGAGCCGTCGGCATACTCGACCGTCTCACTCGCGGTGCCCGTGGAGGTCACGGCGTCGCCATACTCCTCTTGGAGTTTCGTGACGGTGTTCACGAGGTCGGTGGACGAGAACGTCGTCGCCCACACCCAACGACCGATTCTGGGTTCCTCGCCGGCGCAGGCTGAGACGTTGGGATCGGCTTCGATGAGCCCCGTTGCTTCCGGGAACTCCGCGACCATCCCCTCGGCCACCTCCACCGATGCGTCGCGTACCTCGTTGAGGGAGAGCTTGAACTTCGGCGGCTCCGGTTCCGTGGGCGCAGTGGGCGAGCATCCAACGAGTGCTGCGAGCACGAGGGGGACGAGCAGCACTGGAGTGAATCGACGGAGGCGCATACCGGCATTCTCCTCCAGAGTTCGGATCATCGGTCATCGGCAGAGCTGTCGAGCTGGGCCAGATCGGGCCGGGTGCGCGTCGGACCTAGTGCTGGCCGGGCAGCGCCCAGCGGCGGCGGAGGTAGTCGGCGACGAAGATGTTGCCGAGGAGCGGCAGCACAGCGAAGATGATCACGCCGGCGACCCACGCGTCTGTCCCGCGGAACGCGAAGAGGCCGATTGTGGAGACGGCGATCACGGCGACGGACGCGAGGATGCCGTTCCTGCGCACTCGCGACGACCAGTGCTGGCTCGCGCCGACCATGATGAGTCCGGCCACCCAGCCGAGCACCGGCACCAGGTACCAGCCGGCGATGAGGACGATGGACATGATGATCGGGTACGCGCGGCTCGGCCCGGTCCCTTCGGGCGAGGGCGTCTCCGCCATGGCGTCGGCTGCGATCGTGCTCGGTGCCCCGAGCTCTCGGATGCGGACTCGAGTCTCGTCGGCATCGAGGCCGCGGAGCGTGTCCGCGATGTCGTTGAGCACCTCGTCTCGGACCTGGGGTGCCCCATCGCGAAGCGCTGCTTGGAGCTCCTTCAGGTAGCTGCCTGCGATTTCGTTCTGCGATTCGAAAGGCTTCATCGGTCTCCTGCTTCCGTCTGGTCGCGTGAGCGGATGCTGTCGCTCGCGGTCGTGGTGGTGGTCGTTCGTGATTGCGTGACTTCCTCCACGGCGGAGGCGAACGGCGCCCACTGGGACCTGAACTGCTCCAACTCGGCGTGTCCCTGACTGGTGATGGCGTAGTACTTCCGGGGTCGCGCAGAGTCGGAGTCGTCGGCGTGCGCGGCGATCAGCTCGCGGTCGCGCAGTCGAGTCATCAACGGGTAGAGCGTTCCGATGCTGCCGATGAGCCCGAGGGAGACCAGTCGTTCTGAGATCAGCCACCCGTACATGGGCCCCTGTTGGAGGAGCCCGAGGACGCAGTACTCGACGACGCCCTTGCGGAGTTGCGCACCGACTGAGGTTGTCATGCATTGCACTTTACTTTGTAATGCAAGGTATTGCAATGCATGCTGTTCGATGCGGGTCGCCAGGAGTGCGGGAGTGGCGGAGTGCAGGAATGCGGTCAGCGCAGCTCGCGCGCCCGGTAGAAGCGTGCAGCGAGACCGGTGCCCACGGTGATGCCGATGATGCCGATGGCGGCGCACGCCGCGACGATGCCCTCGAGGGGCAGGGCCGAGAACGTGTCGTCGCCGAGGACGCCGGCGGCCTGGCCCACCCAGGCTCCGCCCGCGATGACGATCACCGGGGCGTAGACCATGAAGCGTCCACGGGTGTAGCCGACGCGGAAGAGCACAGGCAGCTGCACGCCGACCGCCAGGCCGATGATCGCGAACGCCGCCGCGTAGTTCACGAGGAGCAGCTCGGGCGCGAGCTCGCGGTTGCGGACCCACGCCATGACGAAGGTCACTGCTGTCGCTACGGCCACCGCGGCGAGGCCGTAGAGAAGCACCGAGATCGCGCGCCCGACGACAACTGCGCCCCGCGAGATCGGGAGCACTCCGTAGAGCGTGTCGAGTCGATCGCGTTCGTCTCCCAGGAACGGGGCGGACAGGATCAGGGATGTGACGAGGGCGGATGCGGCGATCGCCATCCCCGGTAGCGGGAGCACGATGCCGACCAGGGCGATGAACGCGAGCAGCAGCAGCGTCTGCTTCTTGACGGCCCAGGACATCAGGTCGAAGCGAGTGAATGCGAGCGTCATGCCGTTGCCTCCTCGTGTGCGGCAGCCAGGTGGATGATGATGTCGTCGATGGTCGCCTCGTCGATCACGACCTCGGGCCCGTACTGGGGGGAGTCGTCGACGCGGATGAGTGCGGACCATCCCTGGCCGGTGTGCTGGGGGCCGAGTGCGCTCGCGGGCACGGTGCCTGTGCCGCGCGCGATGGCGTAGCTCTCCCTGACGTCGGGGAGTGGGCCTCGGCGCGCGATGCGCCCGCCCACGAGCACGATGAGGTCATCGGCGAGCTCGTCGAGGTCGGTTGTGATGTGCGTCGAGAACAGCACCGCGTGCCGCGCGTCCACCATGAACTCGCGGATCACGTCCGTGATCTCCCGGCGCGATGCCGGATCGAGTCCGCTCGAGGGTTCGTCCAGGATGAGGAGCTCCGGCTGCTGCGCGAGGGCGCAGGAGAGCGCGAGCTTCACGCCCTGGCCGCGGGAGAGCTCACCGACTCGCCGCTTCTCGGGGATGCTGAACCGGTCGAGCAGCTGCGCGAAGCGAGCGTGGTCCCACTTCGGGTAGAACGGGGCGAGCCTTCGGCCGAGCGACGTCACGCGCCAGTCCTCGGCGGCTGTCGGCCGGTCGAGGACGATGCCCGTCTTCGCGAGAGCCGTGCTCGCTCCAGCTGGGCCGCCGAAGACCTCGATGCGGCCCGCGTCGGGGGTGATCAGGCCCAAGAGAGAGCGGATGATCGTGGTCTTCCCGGCGCCGTTCGGGCCGACGAGTCCAACCACGGAACCGCGCGGGATGCTGAATGAGATGTCCTCGACCGTGAAGTCGGGTCGAGTGATGCGCAGGTCTGAGATCTGCGCTGCGTCGTCAGTCATTGTTCCTCCAAGCCTCATCAAGGCGTCGGTGCATTTCGTCGATGTCGATGTGGGCGCTTCGAGCTGCGATGAGCAGCTCGTGCAGTGTGGCGGCGACTCGCTCCTCCAGGGCTCCGGAGGCGATCGTGGGGTCGACCTCCAGCACGACGAATCCGCGGCCGTGCTCGTTGCGGACCAGGCCCTCGTGGACGAGGTCGTTGTACGCGCGAGTCACGGTGATGACGCTCACTCGGAGGTCTGCCGCCAACTGGCGCAATGACGGCAACGTCTCGCCTGCCGCGGCATCTCCGGACAGGATCGCCGACCGTACCTGCGTCTTGATCTGTTCGTAGATGGGCAACGAGGCGCTCGTTGAAATCAGTACTTTCCGCATGCGAACTCCACTGTACATAAACACCATAACACCAGAACAGTTCTCATTCTAGACCCCGCCGTCTCCGGCTCGGATCGACGGCGGACTTGCACCTTCCGCAGCGTCATGTGGTGCAGTGGATGCATCCAGCCACCCCCGAGGAAGGCCCCACATGCTGTCGTCGTTCATCCCGCCCCGCCAGGTCACGATCGGCGGAGCCGCCGAATTCGTCGGGACCACGCCCCGCGCGATTCGCCACTACCACCAGCTGGGGCTGATCCCGGAGCCGGCGCGGGGGAGCGACGACCGCCGCCGCTACGGCTACGACGAGATGATCCAGCTGCTGTGGATCCGTCGGATGGCCGACGCCGGCATCGCGCTCGACGACATCCGCGATGCCTTCGCGGACGCGGACGTGGCCGACTCGGTCGGCAGCGGCGGCGATGTCGCGCGCATCCTCGAGCGGCTGGAGGAGTCCCTCGTCGCGCGGCAGGCCGAACTCGAGCGGCAGCGGACGGCGGTGCAGCGCATGCGCGCGCAGGGCAGCAGGTTGGGTTTGCTCTCCGATGTCGTGAGCGACCGCCTGGCAGAGCTGCCAGAGGGGGCCCTGCGGCAGGACGACCTGGACACCCTCCTCGTGACCGAGCGGATCTTCGGCGCACTCGGTGCTTCCGTCCAGGCATCCCGGTTCATCGCCCTGGCCACCCACCCGGAGCTGCGGGAGGAGGCCGACCGCATCGACGCCGCCGAGGAGGCGCTGGACGATACCGTCGCCGTCGACGACCCCCGCGTGGCTGAGGTGGCCGCTGAACGGGCCGCCTTCGAGGCCACCCTCAACGGGGTCATCGAGAGCTCCGGCCTCGCGCAGGCCGACAACGACCGCTTCGACGCCTGGGAGGAATCACATCCTGCTCCTGCTCCTGCCGATGACGACGAGGGCGCCGAGGATGCCGCCGAACATGCCGAAGACACCCGTGCGGCGCGCGGGACGAGCCTCGCCGAGGCCGTCCAGATGATGCCGTACGACTTCTCGCCCGCGCGCTGGCGCAGCATGGAACTCGCCCAGGAACTGGCGCTCGAGCTCTACTGACCCACCACGACGCGAGTCATCGTCGCGCATCCTGCCTTTGCGGAGGTCGCGGTGCGGTGAGGTGTCTGAGAGCTGAAACGGGAAGAAGGCCATGAGCACTCCGCGCACTCCGCGCACACCGAAGTTCGACGCCCGGTGGTGGGCGCCGCTTGTACTGGTCTCGGCCCTCGGCGGGGTTCTGGTCTGGCTCGATCAGGGCTGAGCCGGACACACATCACGACCACACCCAACCGCGCTTCAACCAAAGGAACACTGCATGCGACTTCTCGGAACGATTCTTCTTGCCATCGGATTCATCGCGCTCGCCTCGGCGGTCCTCATCACCGACCCGACCGCACTCGACGCGAACATCGGTGCCGGGATCCTCCAGATGGCGGGGTTCGTCGCCGGAGGCGCAGGTCTCGCCGTTCTCCTCATCACTCTGCTCGTTCCGAAGCGCACATCTCGCTGAGGACTTCGCGGACGGAGACCGCCGTCGGTCTAGGTGAGCGAGCCGAAGGCCAGCTCTCCTTCGAACAGGACCGCCGACGGGCTCACCTGGCCGAGCTGGTCGAGCTCCACGTCGAAGAGGTCCCTGTCGAGGACGACGAGGTTCGCATCCTTCCCGACCTCGAGGGACCCGACTCTGTCATCGATCCGGAGCTGTCGAGCCGCCTCGATGGTGTGCCCGCGCAGGAGCGCGGTGACCTCGAAGCGCGATTCGCGGCTCGGCCGGACGCTCCCCGGGTAGCGGTCGGGATCGAGGGGCAGCTCGGGGTCGACCCGCGTCGCGGCCACCTGCATGCCGAAGAACGGGTTTCCCCGGTGGAGCTCGAAGTTCGTCACGACGTCGCTCGCGAAGGTCATCGAGGCGCCGGCCTGCAGGACGCCCCGGAAGTCGTACATCCGATTCCATCGCTCGTCCCCGAGGTAGCTCTTCGCTTCTTCACCGAAGTACCCCGCCGACCAGTGGTTCGTCCAGTTCACGATGATGCCGAGCTCGGCCGGCCGGTGCATGTCGGCCGGGTCGATGAGCTCGCAGTGCGCGAACGTCACCTGCGTCCGCCAGGCACCGCCCGTCCCGGCGAGCGACTCCTTGGCGGCCGCGACGGCATCGCATCCAGCCCGGAAGGCGCGGTCGCCGACCATGTGGATGTGCACGTCGATCTCCGCCTCGTTCGCCAGCAGCAGGCAGCTCACGAGCTCGTCGGTCTCGATCTGCATCTCGCCGAGGCTGCCGGAGTCGTCGTGAACCAGCGGAGCGAGGACCGCGCTGTTCCCGCTCTCGTTCGTGCCGTCGAGGAAGAGCTTGAGCGTTCGCACGCGGATGTGATCCGTGCCGTGCTCGCGGTCGAGGCGCTGGGCTCGCTCGATCGCGTTGGGGAGGTCAGCGAGGGTCCGGAACCGAACGGCGCCTTCGTACCTGGTGTGCAGCTCCCCGCGTCGGTGGAGCTCGTGGAGCGCGGGGAGTACGTCCTCGTCCTCGATGAGCGCCTCGAAGAGGGACGTGACGCCGTGCCGGGTCATGAACTCGAAGAACGGCTTCAGGCTCTCGGCGGTCAGCTCCTCTGGTGGGCGCCACCCGATGGAGTCGTACAGGCGGTCGATGAAGCGGAGGTGCGCGAACTCGAGGATGTGCCCCGTCGGCACGCCGTGTGCGTCACGGACGAACATCTCGAGGCCAGGCACGGGGTCTGGCGTGTGCTCGTCGACCTCGAGCAGCTCGAGCATCTTCGAGTTGACCCAGTGTGCGTGGTCGCTGAAGTCCTGGCAGAGCACGGGGCGGTCGCTGATCGCCGAGTCGAGGAGCTCCTTCGTCGGGGCGCTTCCCGCGAACAGCGTGCTCGGGTAGTACTCGAAGAACAGGTAGGGCGCCTCCTCCTTGGGGTGCCGCTCGCCGTGTTCGCGGATGAAGGCGAGGATCGCGTCCACGTCGTCCGTCTGCGGGAGGGAGACGTGCCAGGCGCTCTTCGCGACGCCGCTGGGATGCGTGTGGGCGTCGATCAGGCCGGGCAGCACGAGTCGTCCGCCCAGGTCGTAGCTGGGAAGCCCCTCCGCTGGGAAGGGCAGCGAGTCCTCCTCCCTGAGCATCTGCGCGATCCGGCCGTCACGGATGACGGCTCCGCTCGCCCACGGAGCGGCCTCGTCGGCGGTGAAGAATCTGCCGTTCGTCAGGATCAGGTCCACGATGAGCGCTCCTTGCGGGTAGAGACGTAACAACTTGGAAATGCAGTCTGGCATAAATTAGCAATGTTGGTAATCTATTCGCCAGAGGGCACGCTTCGTGCCCCACTCCACGCGACAGTGCAGTCGACGGAGACCCCCAGAGGAGCACCCGTGAGTCAAGCCACCCAGTTCGTTCGATCACTCAAGCTGCGTCACCTCCTGGCGTTCGGGCTTGCCTACCTCGCCCCGACGGCCATCTTCAACTTCTACGGCATCGCCACCGAGCTCAGCGGGGGCATGATGGCCCTCGCGTACCTCGTGACGCTGGTCGTCATGTTCTTCACCGCGTACTCGTATGCGCAGATGGTGAAGGCCTTCCCGGTCGCCGGGTCCGCGTATACCTACGTGCAGAAGAGCGTGCATCCCTACCTCGGCTTCGCGACCGGCTGGGTGTTCCTGCTCGACTACATGCTGCTCCCGATGATCTGCTACCTGCTGTTCGGGATCTACATGGAGGAGTACGTTCCCGCCATTCCGACCGCCATCTGGGTGCTGCTCGCGGCCGGCTTCGGCGCGGTCATGAACATCCTCGGAGCACGGGTCTCCGGGCGGCTCAACATCGCCGTCGTCTCCGCGCAGATCATCTTCGCGGTCGTACTCATCGGCTTGATCACGAGCTACGTCCTGCAGGGCGGCGGAGCCGGTGGCCTCTTCGTGCCGGAGGCCATCTACAACCCCGAGACGTTCAACTTCGGGAATGTGATGTGGGCGGCTTCGATCCTCGCCGTCTCCTTCCTCGGCTTCGACGCCGTCTCCACGCTCGCCGAGGAGACCCACGAGCCGACCGTCACGATCCCTCGAGCGATCCTGATCATGTGCATCGGCGCGGGCCTCGGCTTCGCGACGATCGCCTACTTCCTGCAGATCGCCTGGCCCACCGGGTACGCGGAGTTTGAGGATCCGGATACCGGCATCTTCGAGCTCCTGCCCCGGATCGGGGGAGAAGCACTGAACATCACGTTCTTCGTCGCCGATCAGGCCGCGAGCATCCTCTGCGCGATGGCGGCCGTCGCCGCCGTCTCCCGCGTGCTCTACGGCATGGGGCGCGACGGTCTGCTCCCGAAGCGGTTCTTCGGCAAGCTCTCGCCGCGATTCGGAACCCCGGTCAACAACATCGTGCTCGTCTCCGTCGCGGCGCTCGGTGCCGTGTTCTTCACCGACAACCTCCTCGGCGCGACCTCGCTCACGAGCTTCGGCGCCATCACCGGCTTCATCATGGTCAACATCGCCGTGATCAACCACTACTTCGTTCGCCAGCACCGGCGTTCGGGGATGGATGTGGTGCGCTACCTCGTCCTCCCGCTGATCGGCGTCGCCACCAATGTCGCCCTCTGGGTGAGCATCGATTCCTCAGCGAAGATGCTCGGCATCACCTGGCTGATCATCGGGGTGATCTACCTCGGCTTCCTGACGAAGGGCTTCCGCCGTCTGCCCGCGCAGATCCGATCGGAGGACGAGGTCGGCGACGACGAGAGCACCCGCAGTCTCGAGGTGCCGAGCGCCGATCGCAGCTGAGCCACGATCGGGCGGCGGCGGCGCTCAGGCAGCCGCCGCCGCTTGGATCATCGACGCCGCCAGGTCGCGAAGCGGACTGGTCTGCGCGTCCGGGAACTGGAGAACGCTCATGCTCGAGGACCCGATGGTGAGGCACAGCATGGCGTAGCCGAGCGCCTCGCTCCGTGCGACGTCCATGTCCCGGTGCGTCGCCCTGATCGCCGCGGCGACCTCGGTGACCACGGTCGCGTAGCTGTCGAGCAGGCGCCGCCTGACCTGCTCGTCGTGCTGGGACCAGGCCAGGAATGCATCGAAGACGGCATCGTCTGGACTCGCTTCGACACCGGTGCCGAAGAGGAAGTCGAGCACCCCCTCGAGCCCCTGGCCGGAGCGCGCGGCCTGCACCCGTTCGTGCATCTCCTGCGCGTACGGGTCCATTGTCGAGTTCCAGACGAGCTGGATGAGCTCGTCGCGGTTGCCGACGTAGTGACGGATGTGCGCCCGGCTCAGCTGAGCTTCGGAAGCGATGCGCTCCTGGGTCGCGCCCTCGACTCCGTACTTCCCGATGACTCGCTTCGCGGCCGCGACGATCTGCGGGCGCCGCTCATGCACAAGACTCGGTCGGCCCATGTGGTCCCTCCTTCAGCTTCCCACCTGGAGTGGGCGTCGCCCGGGCTCTCCGGTTTCGAGCGACGGTCCCACCACAGTACGAGATCGCCGCCCGGGAAGCCGGACCGCCAACACCGGGTCGGGGTCGCGGGGGTGCGACCGTCCCCGCGACCGCGATTCCAGTCGCTCAGGCGATGATGTGCATGGGGCGTTCGAGGAGCCCCGTCAGCGTGGCGAGGAACTCCGCGGCAAGGGCTCCGTCGATGATGCGGTGGTCGGCGGAGAGGGTGTATCGCAGGCGGTGACGCACCTCGACTGCCCCGTTGACGGCGACGGGTTCTGGCCTCGCCGCGCCGACCGCGAGGATCGCCCCCTCCGGCGGGTTGATGATGGCGGTGAACTGCTCGACGCCGTACATGCCGAGGTTGCTGATGGTGAACGTGCCGCCCGCCATGTCCGAGGCTCCGAGCTTGCGTTCCTTCGCGAGTCCGGCCAGTCGCCGAGACTCGCGCGCGATCTGCGACGCCGGCCTCAGGTCTGCGTCGTCGATCACCGGCACGACGAGCCCGGTCGGGGAGGCGATGGCGATGCCGATGTTGACGCGCCCGTGGAGCAGGGTCTCTCCGCGGCCCTCCGGGGAGTAGGAGGCGTTGACTCCCGGATGCTCGCGAAGCGCGATGGCGCAGGCGCGCACGAGGAGATCGTTGACGCTGATCTTGGGGCGCCCCGTCGATTCGAGGCTGCCGTTCAGCTCGGCGCGGAGCGCCATGAGGGCCTCGACGTCGGCCGCAGCCGTGACGAAGAAGTGCGGCACCGTGCTGCTGCTCTCGCTGAGGCGTCGAGCGATCACTTCGCGGGTCTTGTCGAACGGGACGACCGTTGGCTGTCGCGCATCAGGAGTGTTGGTGGTGTTGGTGTTGGTGCTGGTGCTGGTGCTGGTGCCACCGGTGGTCTGGCCCGCCGTCGCGCGCGACGTGCACCGAGCGGGCGACGCGATGGCCGTGTCCTCGGGGGAGGCCTGACGTGCGCGTGCATCCTCGATATCGGCGCGGACGATCCGGCCGCCGGGGCCGGATCCCAGGACGCCCGACAGGTCGATCTCGTGCTCGCGGGCGAGTCGGCGCGCGAGCGGCGTCGCGAATAGCCGCTGTCCTGCTGCGTCCTGGGAGTCGGCCTGTGAAGCGACCTCCCGAGCGGCCTCCGAAGCCTGAGCGTCCGCGCTCGCGGCTGGTGCGTCGTCGTTGCCGTCGTCGAGGCGCGCGATGACCGTGCCGATGGTCGCCACCTCGCCTTCGGCGACCAGGATGTCGCGCAGGACGCCGGCGTCGTAGGCCTCGTACTCCATGGTGGCCTTGTCGGTCTCGACCTCGACGAGCAGGTCGCCAACGGCGACGGCATCGCCTGGTCGCTTGTGCCACGCGGCGATGGCGCCCTCCTGCATGGTGTCGGAGAGGCGGGGCATGAGGATATCGATCATGGGGTGTCCTTAGATGCGGCGGGAGACCGCGGCGAGGGTCTGCCGGATGGCGGTGGCGGCGTCGTCCGCGGAGGGGAGCGCGGCGGTCTCGAGCGGCTTGGAGTAGGGCATGGGCACCTCGGCCATCGCGACCCGGCGCACGGGTGCGTCCAGCCAGTCGAAGGCGCCGTCCGAGATGGTCGCGGCGATCTCGGCGCCGATGCCGTAGGTGAGCCAGTCGTCTTCCAGGACGACGGCGCAGTGGGTCTTCTTCACGGATGCGATGACGGTGTCGCGGTCGAGCGGGCGCAGGCTGCGGAGGTCGACGACCTCCACGTCGATGCCCTCGGTCTCGGCGAGCCGCTCGGCCACTTCGAGGGCGACGGCCGCCATGCGCGAGTATGCGACCACGGTGATGTCGGCGCCCTCGCGGGTCACGGCGGCCCGGCCGATCTCGGCGGGGGTGTCGTCGTCCGGCACCTCGCCCTTGGTGTTGTAGAGCGCGAGGTTCTCGAGGAACAGCACGGGGTCGTCGTCTCGGATCGCGGCCAGCAGCAGCGCCTTCGCGTCAGCGGGGCTGGACGGGGCGACGACCTTCATGCCCGGCACGAACGCGTAGTACAGCTCGATGTTCTGCGAGTGTGTGGCGCCGAGCTGCTGCCCGCCTCCGCCCGGGGTGCGGATGACGAGGGGGACCCGGGCCTGACCGCCGAACATGCCATAGATCTTCGCGGCGTGGTTCACGATCTGGTCCAGGGCCAGCAGCGAGAAGTTGATGGTCATGATCTCCACGACCGGGCGCAGTCCGAGCATCGCGGCGCCGATGGCGGCTCCCGTGAACCCCTCCTCGGCGATGGGGGTGTCTCGCACGCGCTTCTCGCCGAACTCCGCGAGCATGCCGGCGGTGATCTTGTACGAGCCCTCGAAGACGCCGATCTCCTCGCCGATGAGCAGCACGTTCTCGTCTCGCAGCATCTCGGCGCGGAGGGTGTCGTGGAGCGCCTGACGGTAGGTCATCATGCTCATGCGGATGCTCCGATCGTGGGTGAGGGGGATGGTTCGAAGAGCGGCTGGCCGGGCAGCCTGCGGGAATCGTTGGGAACCGGAGTGGCGTAGGTGTAGTCGAAGAGCGTGTCGACCGACGGGTGCGGGCTCGCCTCGGCGAACGCGACGGCCTCGGCGACGGCGGCCATGGCGGCAGCGTCGATGTCGGCGATCGCGTCGTCAGCCAGGAGTCCCTGCTCGGCGAGGCGAACCGCGAACGCGGCGATGGGGTCACCGGCCTTGAGGGCCTCGGCTTCCTCGCGGGTGCGGTACTTCGCGGGGTCGACGACCGAGTGGCCCTTCAACCGCTCGCTCACCGTCTCCAGCAGGAACGGCTTGCCGGCCCGGGCGCTCGCGAGCGCGCTGGCCGCGGCGTCCCGGACGGCGACGGGATCGTTCCCGTCGACGCGGGCGGATGCCATCCGGTACGAGGATGCCCGCTTGTGCAGCTCGGGCTCGCCGGAGGCGCGCTCGACCGTGGTGCCCATCCCGAGGCCGTTGTTGACGACCACGTAGACGACCGGCAGGTCCCACAGGGCAGCGATGTTCAGCGACTCGTGAAACGCCCCGATGTTCGTGGTGCCGTCTCCCATGACGCAGACCACGGCCTCTTGGCCGCTGCGGTAGTCGATCGCGAGGGCCGCACCGGTGGCGAGCGGCACCTGCCCGCCGACGATGCCGTACCCGCCGAGCAGGCGCGACTCCAGGTCGAAGAGGTGCATCGACCCGCCCCACCCCTTCGATACGCCGCCGCTGCGCCCGTAGAGCTCTGCCATGATCCGCCCTGGCGCGATGCCTCGCCCGAGCGCGTATCCGTGCTCCCGGTAGTTCGTGAAGAGGTAGTCGGTCGACTCCATCGCTGCCATCAGGCCGACCACCGTCGCCTCCTCGCCGAGGTTCAGGTGGCAGTAGCCACCGATCTCCGCCTGCGTGTACGAGCGGGCGGCGCGCTCCTCGAACCGCCGGATCAGCACCATCTGGCGGTAGAACTCGACGAGTCCCTCGCTGTCGAGGGACGTGGTGTGTGCTGAGGGTGGATTCGACGCTGTCTTCCGCGGGGTTGCGGATCTGCGTGCAGCCATTGGGAGCTCCTCTCGCCTGGCCCTTCTGGGGCTCGGCGCGATCGACCGCGAGGGATGACCACGCGTGTAATGAAACGAACACGTCTCATTATAGGATGGTTGTTGTCGAGCGTCGACATGCGAAGCACGAGGTGGGGAGCACTGCGGATGAGCGAGACTGTGTCGAGCACGAGCCGCAAGCGGGGTCGCCCGACCGCGGAGGAGCGGGAGGAGCGTCGAGACCAGATCCTGGACGCCGCCGTCGCGCTGTTCGTGTCGAATGGCTACGGCCAGGTCACCGTCGACGAGATCGCAGCAGTGGCGCGGGTCACCAAGCGCACGATCTACACCTACTTCGGCGACAAGGCGGAGGTGTTCACCGCAGCGATCGAGCGGTTCCGCGCTCGCGACCTCGCGAACCACGGGGCGACCGCCGAGTCACTGCTCGAGACCGCAGCGCGGCTCGTCTTCGTCCTGCACTCGGACAACGCCGTCGGCCTGCACCGGCTCATGATCGGAGAGGCGGCGCAGTTCCCGGAGCTCGCGTCGGGCTTCTACTCCAGCGGCCCACGGGGCTACGTCGCCCTGCTTGCGCAGTGCCTCCCTCCTGCGAGCGGGCTCGTGCAGGTGAAGACGGACGCGGAGGCACTGGCGCTGGCGGAGGCGCTGTTCGGGCTGCTCCTCGGTGAGCCGCACCGGCGCCGCCTGCTCGGGCTGGCGCCCGCACCGAGCGCGGCGGCTGCGCGCGCGCACGCCGAGCAGGTCATCGCCCTCCTCGGGCTGACGGAACGCCCGCGCGACGACGGCTGACGCGGCCCTTCTCGCGGATGCCTGCGGGAGTCGTCAGAGGGGACCCGTCACTCGGTGTCGTCGGCCCCGTCGGCGTCATCGTCGTCGAAGATGCTCTCGATCGGGCATTCGAAGACGCGCGCGAGTCGGAACGCGAGGGGTAGCGAGGGGTCGAAGCGGCCGCGCTCGATGGAGATGACCGTCTGGCGGGAGACGCCGAGCTCTTCCGCGAGGCGCTGCTGCGACCACCCGCGTTGCTTGCGAAGCGCCGGGAGCTCGTTCTTCACCTACTAGCCTCGCCTTCGCTCGAGGCCATACCGGATGCTCACCGATCCCATCGCGACGATGATCACGGCGACCAGAGCAAGGAGCGCGGGAATGTCGAGGTTCCCGACCGCGATGACCGCGGTGCCGAGTCCGGTCACGAGCAGGGTGTCGCCGAACGCTCCGCTCGTCGCGCGTTCGATCCATGCCGACTCCACCGACTGCTCGGGGCGCGGGGTGGCCCCTCGAAGGCTGTCCCGGTCGACGGACAGCGCCCACACGAGACCGGCACAGGCCCAGAACGACACCAGCACCGTCGCGAACCACCCGACGAGCGGGTGCGGGCCGGCGGACCCTGTCAGCACCAGAATCGTTGCGATAGCGCAGGCGAGGAGCAGGCCGGAGGGGATCGCCAGCCAGAGCGCCGACCAGCGCCCGCCGAACTTCACTCGGCCCCACCGGCTTCGAGTGTCCGCTGTGTACGAAGAACGCTCGGTGTCCATGTTGCACTCCCATGTGTAAAGCTAACTTGACTGTTGAGAGAGTTATACACGTCAAGCACGCTTGACACAAGGGTGAGGTCAGCGCCCGTTCAGGCGGGCTCAAGTGGGTCGGTATATGGCAGTACCGGCGGCCTCGGGCGCCGACCGTCGAAGGTCAGAACGCGATCGGCCGCACGTAGTGCGTCCCCCGCTGCGACCTGCCGGATGCTGACACCGTGAAGCGCACGATGTCGCTCCGGTAGCGGTCGTCGGAGACCTCGAAGACGCGGCCGTCGTTGTCTCGCGTCACCCGGCGCAGGCGCAGGACGGGGGATCCTTCCTCGATCTCCAGCAGCCTGGCGTCCAGTGCATCGGCGGCCTTCGCGTCGATCTCGTGGTCGATGTCGGTGTAGCCGTAGCCGCGGCTGTCGAGGAACTCGGTGATGGACACGGTGTTCAGGTCGACCTCGAAGAGGTGGCGTCCGACTTCCTCCGTGAACGTGAGGCGCTCGAGCATCGTCGGCCGGCCGTCGAGGCTGCGGAGTCGAAGGACGTGCACAACAAGCTGGGACGGGTCGATCCCGAAGGTCTCAGCCTGCGCTGGGTCTGGACGCCGCAGGCTCACCTCCTGCGTCTCGGCGCCAGGAACGGTACCGATCTCCTTGGCCCACTTCGTGAACGGGATGGACACGTCGACGGCCTGGTGGGCTTTGCGCTCGACGACCCGCGCCGGTCGACCGCGGCCGGTCTCGATGAGGCCCTCGCTGCGCAGTGCCGCGAGCGCGTTGCGGACCGGGCCTCGGGAGGTGCTCCAGCGCTCGGCGAGCTCCCCTTCGGACGGGACGTCATCGCCGGGTGCGAGTTGACCGCTGGCGATGCGTCGTCGGAGGTCGTCAGCGATCTGCTTGTACATAACGTCGGCCACATAGGCATACTACTTGCTCATGCCCGCCAGCGTGCTGGTGAAGCATGAAACCGGGCTCTTAAAGGCCATTTCTCGCGAAGCCTGGTTGCCGAAGTCTCCAACATAGGTGAACAACTCGTGAATTGTGCAAAGATAGGCATACAGGTTGGTGGTGTCTCTGGCAGTCTCTTCACGTCCCGCTCCGAGACCCCGCCCGAAAGGCACAGCACATGACCCGCGCTCTCAAGCCCGCGATCGCCCTCGCAGGCGCCGGCATCCTCGCACTCAGCCTCGCCGCCTGCTCCACGCCCGCAGCAGACGCCTCCGGATCCACCGACTCCTCCGGCTTCGCCGTCGACTCGAACACCCTCGTCTTCGGCGTCGTCCCCGATTCCGTCGACACCGAGACCAACTACCAGCCGCTCATGGACTACATCGCGCTCGAGACGGGCAAGACCGTCGAGTACCACGAGTCCACGGACTACGCGGCGCTCATCGAAGCCGCGATCGCCGGCAAGGTCGACGTGGCCTCCTTCTCCGGGTTCACCTACGTCACCGCCACGAACAACGGCGCCGAGCTCACCCCGATCTCCTCCATCGTGACGTCCGAGGGCCAGGAGCCCGGCTACTACTCGCAGGCCATCGTGCCCGTCGACAGCGACATCGCATCGATCGAAGACCTCGCGGGCAAGAAGGTCTGCTTCGTCGACCCCTCCTCCACCTCCGGCTACCTGTTCCCGAGCTACAACCTCCTCGAAGCAGGCATCGACCCCGAAGCGGACATCACCCCCGTCATGGCGGGCAAGCACGACGTCAGCGTGCAGAAGGTCGGCGAAGGCGTCGAATGCGAGGCAGGATTCGCCGAAGACAGCGAGGTCGAGAAATCCGACAAGGTGAAGGTCATCGCCGAGACCATGGTCCCCGGTGCCCCCATCGTCGAGTCGGACAAGCTGCCGGACGACCTCAAGCAGCAGCTCCGCGACATCCTCTCCGAGGTCACGATCGACGACATCATCGCCGCCGGCGTGGAGAGCGCCGACAGCGATGGCTTCCGCAGCGTCTTCTTCGAGACCAAGCCGGTCGACGACCAGTACTACGACACGGTTCGCGACATCTGCGAGGCGACCAACGCCACGCAGTGCCAGAGCTGACCCACGCCTGACCCCGTCTGATCAGCCGAGACCCGAGATGAGCACCGACATGAGCACCACCGCTGACACCACGTCCCCAGTGATCTCGCTTGCCGACGTCACCAAGCGCTTCGGCGAGACCACCGCGCTCGATGGCGTGAGCCTCGAGGTCGCTCGCGGCGAGATGGTCGTGCTGCTCGGCCTGTCCGGGTCCGGCAAGTCCACCCTGCTGCGCCACCTGAACGCGCTCGAGCAGCCCACGTCGGGAGACGTGAACGTCCTCGGCGACCAGGTGTCGCGACTGCGCGGCCGCCCACTCCGGCGGCTGCGCAGCAGGGTGGGGTTCATCTTCCAGCAGTTCGAGCTCGTGCCGTCGCTCACGGTGCTCGAGAACGTGCTGACCGGGGCGCTCGCCACCATCCGCGGTCCGCGCCTCGGACTGTTCGGCTACTCCAAGGCGAGGAAGCTGGAGGCGCTCGGCCACCTCGACCGGGTCGGCCTGCTCGACCGCGCCTACCAGCGCGCTGACACGCTCTCCGGCGGCCAGCAGCAGCGCGTCGCCATCGCGCGCGCCCTGATGCAGCGCCCGGACATCCTCCTCGCCGACGAGCCCGTCGCCTCCCTCGACCCCGAGTCGAGCGAGCAGGTCATGCGCCTCATCCGCGAGATCGCCGCCGCCGATGGCCTGACCGTGGTCTGCAGCCTCCACCAGGTCGACCTCGCCATCTCCTGGGCGGACCGCATCGTCGGGCTCCGCCACGGGGCAGTCGTGCTGGACACCCCCGTCGAAGGCCTCACCAAGGCCGAGGTCATGGAGATCTACGGCCGGGTCGCCACCAGCACCGCCGAGCTCGAGGCCGTGCAGAACGAACTCCTCGCGGCGGAGGCGGCACGATGACCGCGACCGTCGCGCCCCCGCCCCCGCGCACATCCGCCCCTCACCAGACGGACCTCGAGGCGCGCGCTCCTCGCCAGCGCCGAACCCCAGAGCGCATCGCCGCCGTCCTCACCCTCCTCGCGCTCGCGGGCATCGCGGTCGCCGCGCTCATCGAGATCGACATCTCCGTGCCGGCGATGCTCGAGAGCTGGTCCAACGCCGAGCGCTTCTTCACCCGCGTCGGCGGACTCGCCTTCCCGGAGTGGCCCGAGCTGCTCGAGCTCACGGGCCTCACTCTGGGGCTCGTGCTGTGCGGCACGCTCTTCGCCGCCGTCGTCTCGATCCCAGTCGCGTACCTGGCTGCGGCCAACACGACCCCAGGCCGTTCCTGGCGCGCCTCCGCCCGCTTCCTCGGCGTCTTCACCCGCGCGCTTCCCGACGTGGTCCTCGCCATGGTCTTCGTGCTCATGTTCTCCCTCGGGTCGCTCCCTGGAATTCTGGCGATCGGCATCCATTCGATCGGCATGATCTCGAAGATGTTCGCCGACGCGATCGAGCAGATCGACGAGGGGCCGCGCCTCGCGATCCGCGCAGCCGGCGGCTCCAAGCTGCAGGAGTTCACGTCGGGAGTGCTGCCCCAGGTGCTGCCCTCGTGGGTCGCGACGGTGCTCCACCGCAACGACATCAACCTTCGCGGCTCCGTCATCCTCGGCTACGTCGGCGTCGCCGGGCTCGGCCTCGAGATGTCGACCGCCTTCAAGTCGCTCGACTACTCGCTGGGCCTCGGCATCGCGCTTGTCATCTTCGTCCTCTGCGTCGCGATGGAGGTGGTGTCGAGCCTGGTGCGCGCCGCGATGCTCGGCGGTCACGAAGGCAGCCGCAACCCCATCGACCGGCTCGTCGACCGGATTCGCGGCTCGCGAGGCACCTCGCGAAGCGGCCAGCTCGGCGGCGCACGGCGCTTCCGTTCGCCGGCGGAAGCGATCCGCCGCCGCTGGAACGCGACCCGCGTGAGCCACGTCGTCTGGGGGTGGGTGGCAGCGCTCGTCGTGGTCGCCGCCGTCACGTTCGCCGACATCAACTGGCTCGACTTCCTCACGTTCTGGGCCCGCATCCCCGAGATCGCCGTGCAGTTCTGGCCGCCGTCGTTCGGCGTCTACGACCTCGCGACCATGCTCGAGGCGATGCGCGACACGATCGCCATCGCGTTCGCGGCAACGCTCCTCACCTTCCTGGTCTCCCTCGTCATCGGCTCCCTCGCGGCCCGGAACGTCGCGCCGAACCGCACCGTGCAGGGAGGGATGCGCCTGCTGCTCGTCGGCATCCGCGGCATCCCCGAGGTGATCCTCGCGATCGTGCTCATCATCATCACGGGGCTCGGCACGCAGGCGGGCACGATCGCACTGGCGATCGGCGGCATCGGCCTGCTTGGCAAGCTCATCGCCGACTCCTTCGAGGAGGTGCGCCGCGGCCCCGAGACGGCACTCCGAGCGACCGGAGCGACCCGCCTGCAGACCTATGCCAGCGCGACACTGCCGCAGGGCATGCCCGCCCTCATCGGCCACACCTTCTACCTGCTCGACACGAACATCCGCGCGGCGACGCTGCTCGGCATCGTCGGAGGCGGTGGCGTCGGCTACTACCTCCTCAACGCCGGACAGGGCTCGAACTACCCGCTCGTGACGGCCATCGTGCTCATGATCCTGGTCACCGTGCTCCTGGTCGAGGGCCTCGCGATGTGGATGAGGCGGGTGTTCCGATGAGCCGCGGCTTCGACGTCACCGTCGTCGGCTCCGGCATCGTCGGTCTCGGTGCCGCCTACGCTGCAGCCAAGCGAGGCCTGTCGGTTGTCGTCGTCGACCGCACGAGCGAGCCGATCGGTGCGAGCATCCGCAACTTCGGGCACCTGTGCTTCACGCCGCAGACGGGCGACGCCCGACGGTACGGGGTGCTGGCCCGGGAACTCTGGCTGCAGCTCGCGACCGATGCCGGGTTCTGGCTTCGGGAGACGGGCACCGTCGTCGTCGCTCGGCACGACGATGAGCTGGCGCTGCTCGACGCTGCCAGGCGCTCTCCGCTCGGTGAAGCCGACCGACTCCCCGTCGGGGAGGAGATCCGGATGCTCGATGCGGCCGAGGTCGCCGATCGCACTCCGGTGAGACACGGCGTCGCGGCCGGTGGCGCATTCCTGGCGGCAGACCTGCAGACCGATCCGCGTTCCGCGGTCGCCGCGATCATCCGCCGCCTGCAGAGCATGGGCGTCGAGTTCCGGATGCGCACGGCCGTCGGCCGCGTCCGCAGCGGCGTCGTCGAGACGAGCCGGGGTGATATCGCCACGGGGCTCGTGGTCGTCGCCGTCAACCACGACATCGACCAGCTCCTCCCGGATGCCGCCGAGGAGAACGCCGTCGAACGGTGCGCGCTCGACATGCTGCGAGTGGATGCGCCCCTCGCGAGGCCGCTCGGCGCCCCGCTGCTCACCGGCTGGTCGCTCATCCGCTACCGCGGGTTCGCCGGGCTCCCGGAGGCTTCGGCGGTCCGCGAACGCCTCCACGGTGAACGCCCGGACCTCGCGGCCATCGATCTCAACCAGATGTTCACGCAGCTCCCAGACGGCTCGCTGCTGGTCGGCGACACGCACTGGCGTGGCGTGACGGTGTCGCCCTTCCAATCCGAGGCAGCCGTGAACCTCATGCTCACCGAAGCCGAACGGCTCCTCGACGTCGGGCCGATGCGCGTTCGGGAGCGCTGGCAGGGCGTGTACGCGGCCGCACCGAACGAGTTCCTCGTCGAACGCCCGCAGCCGGGTGTGCTCGCCATTGCGGCGACCACGGGCATCGGCATGACCACCGGGCTCGGCCTCGCCGAGCACCACCTTGCTCTCGAGCTGGACGCCGTGTCCGCTCGAACACCTTCGAAAGGCCTGAGATGACGACCCTCACCACTTCCGCGCAGGCGCAGGCGCAGGCTCAGGCACAGACGCAGGCGCAGACCGCCGCGTCCGTTCGCGTGCCCCTCGAGCTCGTCGTGCTCGACATGGCAGGAACGACCGTGCTCGACGACGGCGTCGTGGAGCGCGCGTTCGAGCGTGCCGCGAACCGCACGGGGGTCGCCGCGCACCTCCCATGGCCCGAGGCCCTCGCCTACGTCCGCGAGACGATGGGCCAATCGAAGCTCGACGTCTTCACGCACCTCGCGGACGGAGACACCGCGGCCGCAGCGGAGGCGACCGCCGCATTCGAGGTCGCCTACGCCGAGCTCGTCGAGGAAGAGGGGGTCGAGGAGATTCCTGGCGCTCGGGAGGCGATCGAGTCCCTGCGAGACGCCGGTCTCTCGGTCGTGCTGACGACAGGCTTCGCGCCGGTCACGCGCGACGCGATCCTCCGAGCCCTCGGCTGGGAGGAGCTCGTCGATCTCGCGCTGTCACCCGCAGACGTCGGCCG
This sequence comes from Pseudoclavibacter sp. RFBJ3, assembly GCF_002931375.1. Lineage (NCBI taxonomy): Bacteria > Bacillati > Actinomycetota > Actinomycetes > Micrococcales > Microbacteriaceae > Pseudoclavibacter > Pseudoclavibacter sp. RFBJ3. Next base: position 53,621 of record NZ_PSXZ01000025.1, read on the forward strand.
TGGCCGTCCCGCCCCCGACCTCGTGCTGAGCGCCGTGCTGCGCACCGGAACCTCGAGCGTCGCGGCCGTCGCCGTGGTGGGGGACACCGCGAGCGACGTGCAGTCGGGACTTCGCGCGGGGGCCGGCCTCGCAGTCGGCGTGCTCAGCGGCGCCCACGACCAGGAGACGCTCGAAGCGAGTGGCGCCCACGCCGTCATCGACAGCGTCGCCGCGCTCCGCGAGCTGCCCGCGTTCCAGCGGCCCGCATCGTGAGGTCGGCCGCGGCGCCGAGAGTCGAAGAGCCGTCTGCGCTTCGGATCCACCTGCAGCCCGCCGCGACGGCCATGGTGTGGCTCGGCGTCGAGAGGCCGCTGGAGGCTGTCGCCGTGCCCGACGTCGTGCTCGGGCCGGGCGAGGTGCTCGTGGCCCTCGAATTCGCGACGATCTGCGGCTCCGACGTGCACACCATGCTCGGCCACCGGCAGTCCCCGGCGCCGGGAGTGCTCGGCCACGAGTACGTGGGCAGGGTCGTCGCAACCGGTGGCGGCGGCGCCCGCACCATCGACGGGGAAGCCCTCGAGCACGGTGCCCGGATCGTCTGGTCGGTGCTGGCCAGCTGCGGCGAATGCGACCGCTGCACGCGAGGGCTGACACAGAAGTGCCGGAGCCTGCTCAAGTACGGGCACGAGCGCCTCACCACCAGGTGGGAGTTGAGCGGCGGCTTCGCGACCCACATGCATCTGCGGTCGGGAACGGGCATCGTCGCCGTCGACGAGACGACGCCGGCTGCTGCCCTCGCCCCCGTCACCTGCGGCACGGCGACCGCGGTCGCCGCGATGCGCGCCGGGCTCCGTGTCCTCGAGCTCGACTCGCCCGCGGTGCTGGTCTCCGGGGCCGGGCTCATCGGCCTCACCGTCGCCGCGCTCGCGCGCGACCGCGGGTGCACGGTCGTCGTCGCCGACCCGGACGGCAAACGGCGGGACCTCGCCGCGCGCTTCGGCGCGCACGCGGCCATCGATCCCGGTGATCCCGGCGCCGCGGCCGAGGCCTGGTCGGGGCTTGGCCTGCCTGGCCCGGACATCGTGATCGAGGCATCCGGGTCGCGAGCCGCCGTATCCGCCGCGCTCGACGCCGTCGAGGTCGGCGGTGCCGTCGTCCTCGTCGGCAGTGTCTTCCCCACTGAACCCGTCGCCCTCGACCCGGAATCCCTCGTCCGGGGTCTCGTGACCGTCCGCGGCGTCCACAACTACACTTCGGCCGACCTGGCGGCGGCTCTCGAGTTCGTCGAAGGCAGCGCCGACCGGTGGCCGTTCGCGGAACTCGTCGAGGCCACCTTCCCCCTCGAGCGTCTCGGAGACGGCGTCGCGCTGGCTGCCACCGGGGGCCCCATACGCGTCGGCATAGACCTGTCGACATCGTGCGGCGCGGGGACTGCCCCGCGTGGCCAGCGGCGTACCCGTGAGGTCGAGGCGGCGGTCACCCCCAGATGACCGCCTCGGCTGCCACGTCTCCTCAGCGCTCGGAAGCACAGAAGACGCGGTGGCGTCCGGATCCGGTGCTGGTCACCCTCTGCGTGACGCAGCTCATCAGCTGGGGCACGCTCTACTACGTCCTCCCCGCGGTCGCCGCCGAGATCGTCGCCGACACCGGGTGGAGTCTCGTCAGCGTCATGGCCGCCTTCTCCGCGGGTCTTCTCGTCTCGGCCGGCGTCGGTATCGGCTTCGGGGGTCTGCTCGACCGCTTCGGGGGCCGCGTCGTCATGGCGTGGTCATCGGCACTCGCCACTGCCGGTGTCGCGCTTGTGGCCGCAGCCAGCACCTTCCCCATGTTCGTCGTCGCATGGGTGGTGGTCGGCGTCGCGCAGGCGGGCGTGCTCTACCAGGCCGCCTTCACGGTCATCGGGCTCCGCTACGGAGCAGCCGCCGGAAGACCTCTCCTGGTGGTCACCCTCGTTGCCGGCCTCGCCTCGACGCTGTACGTGCCGGGCGCGACACTGCTCGCGGAGGTTGTCGGCTGGCGTGGCACCTACCTCGTGCTCGGTGCTCTCCTCGCCGTCGTCACGATCCCGCTGCACGCGCTCCTGCTGCCGAGACGCGACCCCACGCCCCGACGGGTGCCGAACGGGGAGCGGATGGGGCATCCGGTCGTCGTCAGGAGCAGTCGCTTCATCAGACTCTGCCTCGGCGTGACGCTCCTCTCGTTCAGCGTCTACGCCGTGTCCCTCAACCTCATCCCGCTGCTCTCCGAGCGAGGCATCGACGCGAGAGCGGCGGCCCTGCTGCTCGGGCTCGTGGGCGTGGGGCAGGTCGTGGGCCGCGTGCTCTTCACCGTCCTCAACCGCGTCGTTCCGCTGCCGCTGCGCGCACTGCTCGTGGGCGCTGTCGCGAGCCTCACGCTCGTGGCGTTCGCGCTCATCTCGGGTCCGTTCGCCGTGCTCGTTCTCCTCGCGCTGCTCGCCGGGGCGGCCCGCGGTGCGTTGACGCTCGTGCAGGCCACCGCCGTCATCGAGCGCTGGGGCACCGAACGGCTCGGCACGCTCAACGGGGTGTTCAGCGCCCCGATCACGGCGTCGATCGCGCTCGCCCCGGTTGCGGGGGTCGCTCTCGCTGCTGCGGTGGGCTCGTTCCCGCTCGCGGTCGCGCTCCTGGCTGGCGTCGCGGCGATCGGGGCGCTCCTCGTCTTCGAGCGGCCTCGACGAGGCTCGCACCTCATGGCAGAGGGGCGCAGGGCACTGGGACATCAGGAGCCCTGCGCAGTTCGCGGTGACGAAGGCTGGCAAGAGCAAGCGCTCCGGTGACCGGCGGGCGATCGAGCACGAGCAGCTGCAATGGGTTCCCGGTCGCTGCGAGCGCAGCCCGTATCGCGCTCTGGAGTCGGGGCTGGTTGGTGATGACACCGCCTGCCGCCACGATGTGTTCGCCGACTGCACCCCGCTGTCGCAGCGCGTGCACGGCGGCGGCGATGTAGTCGGCCGCGTCAGCGATCACCCTGATGGCACTGGGGGAGCCCAGATCTGCGGCTTGGAAGATGAGTGGCGCGTGGCCTCCCCACTCGGTCAGGCTGGCCCGGTCGGATATCGCGAGCGTGAGATCGGTGAGGTTCGTTGCTCCGTATGCAGCTTGCAGCAACTCAGCGAGAGGGTCTGGGGCGGTGGTCGTGTGATCAGCGAGGCGGTGCAACTCACGAAGCGCTTCACGGACGAGCGCTGGAGCGCTGCCGAAGTCGTTGAACCGCCAGCCGTACCCCATCGCGCGCAGTGGAGCGCCGGACTGGTCACGTCCTACCAGGACGGTTCCAGTTCCCACGATCAGCTGCAGGGACGGCTCGGGGCCCAGCGCATGACCCAGGAGTTCTGCGTCGTTGGAGACGGTGATGAGCGCCGTGCCGAGTGCGCTGGAGAGTTCGCACTCGGCACGGCGGGCTTGTTCGGGAATGTCGACACCGTTCAGGCCAGCTGCGACGCTGGTCCCGGCGTCCACGCTCCCGTGCTCGTGGACGATGCCAGCAAGGCGCGCGAGGTTGCCCGTGTCGGAGAACAGGGAGCCCTTTCGCCACTCCGTGGACGGGACGACGACCTCCCCGCGCAGCCCTGAGGTGTCCTCGAAAGCAACGTGGGTCTTCGTGCCGCCGACATCGAGACCGACGGAGCGCAGAGTCGGCGCGGTCACCGGGCTTGGTCTTCGATGCGGACGAGCTCTCGGGAGCGGAGCGTGTAGATGGCACCGTGCTTGTCCGCCGCGAGGTGCGGCCCGCTGTACCAGCCGCCATTGATGCCGGCGACGACGACCGTGATCGCGAACGTCTGCGGGTCGATGCGGAACAGAGTCGTGTCCGTGACGACGTAGACGCTGCCGCCGGCATTGGTCATCGCCGCGAAGCCCGGGGTGAGGGACCGCTGGTCGGACGTGTGCACGATCGCACGCTCGGTGCGATCGATGACGATCAGCGTGCCCTTGATGGTGATCGCGAACAGGTGCTTGCCCTGGACGGCGAGCGCGGCGATGCCATTGGCCTGGTTCGTCTCCACCCGCCAGAGCTCGCTCTGCAGCGTGGGGTCCCAGACGACGATCGTGCCGCGCGGCCCCGTCTTCTGGGCGTTGTCCCCGCCGAGGTATGCGACACCGTCGGCGGTCGCGACGGCACGCACGAGCTGGATGTCGTCGATCGGGTTGACCGCGATGCTCGCGACCCCTGTGGCGGGCTTGTAGGTCCACAGGGAGCCACCGCCCTCGGTGTCCGCCTGCGCGGCGACGAGGAGCAGCTCGTTGCAGGCATCCCAGGTGGTGTCCAGGGGGCGATTCTGGGCTTCCGGGAAGCTGGCGACGCGCCGGGTCGTGGTGCCGGTTCGAGGGTCGTGCGCCCAGATGCCCTGGCCGCTGTACTGGCCCGTGTAGAGGACACCGTCGATGACCTCGGCGTCTTTGGCCTCGCCAGGGATCGTGAGGTTGAAGACGTCCCCCGTCCTGAGGTTGTGCCGGGCGACACCGCCATTGCCGCCGACGTAGGCGTATCCAGCGCCGACGGCGATGCCCATGCAGGTCTGCGGTCCGATGGGGGCGCCCGCCTCACCGAGGTCGATGACGCGCGTGGCTGCCTCGGGCAGCGTGACCACGGCGACGATCGCGTATCCGGAGGTCGCGACGAGGGCCCCGTCGAGGGCGTCCAAGCCCCAGATCTCCCCGAGATCCAGCCCCTTGAGATCGAGCTGTTGAACGGTCGTTCCTGAGGGATCCCAGGAGAGGATGCCCGTCTCGTTGGCGCAGTAGACGATGTCGTCGAGGACAGCGAAGTTCTTGGCGACCTTGCCGATGGAGGCCGCCAGCGAATAGGAAGTGGGATCCGCGAGCTCGAGACGGGCGACCTTGCTCGATTCTGCGGCGCCGGCAGTGGAGACGAGCAGCTGCCCGTCGACGACGGCGAGATCACGAATGCTCGGGTCGTTCGTCATCTCCGCTGGGGTGATGTTCGAGAACTGAGCTGCGGCTCGATCGAAGGCGTACAGGGCGGCGCGGCTGGTGCTGCCGCCGCCACCGAGGGTGCTCCCGGCGCCGAAGTAGACAGTCCGGTCGGTCGCGGCCACTGTCCGTGCCAGGGTGACCTTCGCATCCGGCACGCCGAGACTCACGAGGCCTCTGACCGCGGGGTCGTGTTGCCAGAGCGCGGGGGCCGTCGCCCCACCCCCGCCGACAGCGAAGAGCACCCCGTCTGGCGCGACCGCGAGGGCACGCACATCGCGATCGCCGATGGCTCCGATCGCGGTCGCTGGACTGTTCGGGCTGTTCAGGTCCCACCGGAACACATTGGGCTGGCTGCCGGCCGACTTCTGCAGAACTCCGATGTACAGCAAGCGCCGAATCGGGTCAAGCGCGAGCGCTTGGATGCTGTGCCCGTTGCCGACCGTGGTGGAGGCGATGACCTTTCCTGATGCGATGTCGAGCGCGATGACGCCGGTGGTCTCCAGGTTCCGGGATCCGATGTAGGCGACGCCGTCCAGCAGCACGCTGCTCATCAACGCGTACTGCTCGATGGCGGGGCCGAGCGAGGTGATCCTCGGCGCGCGAGGGGCGGCATCCTCAGCGTAGGAGGGGGTCGCGAAGGCGGCCAACGCGACGGTCGTGCCGAGAGCGGTGAGGACGGTGCGGCGAGAGATCTGAGACATGGGGGTACTCCCTGAATGAGAACGTCGGGGACAAGAGGGCGCCCCGCGGGGGTGGTGCTGTGGTTGGGGTTCAGGCGGTGACTGCGAACCGTGCCGCCGTGAGCCCGTGGGCGAGATCGTCACCGCTGGAGAGGCGCGCCAGCTCTTCCCGGACGGACTCGGCGAGACGACCGAGTTCAGTGCCGTACGAGCCGGCGATGTGGGGCGTGAGCAGGGCACGCTCCGCCACGTAGAGGGGGTGCTCGGCCTCGAGGATCCAGGGGACGGTGACATCCAGGATCGCGTACAGCTCGCCGGCGACGACGCGAGCGGTCAGGGCGTCCTGGTCGATGATCTCGCCCCGCGCGGTGTTGATGAGCGTCGCATCCGCGCGCATCAGGTTGATGCCGCGGGCGTCGATGAGATTGTGCGTGCTGGGGAGGGACGGGGCGTGGACCGAGACGACGTCGCTTGTGGCGAGCAGCTCATCCAGCCCGACGCTCTCGACCGCAAGGTCCGCCGCGTCGTCGTCGCTGAGGTACGGGTCGTAGACGACGACCTCGAAGCGGTAGGCGCGCAGGAGCTCGATCACGAGACGGCCGATCGTGGACGCGCCGACGATTCCGACGCGCTTCTCGAACGCCCCCAGCTGGGGGTAGCTGCTCTCGACATCGAACGCTCGTCGAGCGTCCCGGTAGTGACGCGCCATGGGCAGGACGCGTTTCGCGGCCAAGACGATCATCGCGACGGTGTACTCGGCGACGGGCACGGCGTTCGCCGCCGCCGCAGTGCTCACCCTGATCCCGCTGTGAACGACAGCTTCGCTCACGTAGGGCTTGATGGTGCCGGCAGAGTGCAGGATCGCCTCCAGGTTCGGGGCGGCGGCGAGGACGCGGGTGTCGACGCGAGGAGAGCCCCAGCCGGTGATCAGCACCTCCACATCCGCGAGGATGCCCCGAGCCCGGTCGGACTCGAACTCGACGATGTGCCCGAGGACGTCGGCGGTCTCAGCGATCGCATCGATCTGCCGGGGTGGGAAGACGCGGTTCAGCGCGGCCGTGGTCATCGCGAAGGCGACGCGTTTGCGGGGACTCACTTCACACTCCCGGCGCTGAGGCCAGCACGCCAGAAGCGCTGCAGCATCACGAACGCGATCACGAGGGGCACGATGGAGAGGAAGGAGCCGGCGATGACCAGGGTGGAGAAGTCCGGGTTCTGCTGCACCTGGCTCTGCCAGAGCGCGATGCCGACGCTGGAGGGGAAGAGGCTTCGGTCCTGCAGCATGATCAGCGGCAGCATGAAGTTGTTCCACACGCCAACGAACTGGAACAGGGCGATGGTCACGAAACCTGGGAGCAGCATCGGGAACCCGATCTGCAGGAAGGTGCGGATGGGGCCAGCCCCGTCCACCCGGGCCGCTTCGAGGACTTCATTGGGGAGGTAGCCGGCGCTGAAGACGCGGGCGAGGTACACGCTGAACGGGTTGCAGAAGGCGGGGATGAGCACAGCCCAGATCGTGTTCGTCGCACCGACGGACGCGGCGAGGAGATAGAGCGGGATGACGGTTGCCGTGTTGGGGATGAGGACACCGACGAGGACCAGGGCGTAGAGGGGTCTGCTGCCCTTGAAGATGAACTTGTCGAACGCGTAGCCGGCCATCAGAGCGACGAATCCTCCGATGATCGCCCCCGCACCGGCGTAGAGGATGCTGTTCGCGAGCCACCGCAGGAAGATGCCGTCGTCCTGCGTGAGGAGTCGCGACATGTTCGCGAAGAAGTCGCTCCCGATGGAGAACGCGTCTCCGGAGTACAGGCCGGAGGCGTCCTTGGTGACCGCGAAGACGAGCCAGAGCAGGGGCAGCACCATGTAGGCGGTGCCGACGATCAGCAGGCCGTTGACCGTGAGTGCGGCGCCACCGGAACGGCGCCGCGCGCGACGGCGACGTGGCGGAGCCGTGGGCGGCTCGGTTGAGACGGTCGGTGCGTCAACGGTGTCGAGCGTCGCGGTCATGATGTGGGCTCCTTCGAGGTGAATCGGGTCACGGCCCAGGACAGGACTCCAGCGAGCGCTGCGAGCACGATGGAGGCCGCGGCCGCCTCCGGCAGGTTGTTGCGGTTGAAGGCCGCGTCGTAGGCCCACATGTTGGGCACCCAGGTGCTGGTCACTGCCGTCGTGGCGGAGGAGAGGATGCGAGGCTCGGTGAAGAGCTGCAGCGAGCCGATGACGGTGAACAGCAGCGCAACTCCCAGGGCCGGAGCGATGAGGGGTGTCTTGATGGAGATGGCGGTGCGGATCCCGCCGGCGCCGTCGATGCGGGCTGCCTCGAGCACTTCGCGGGACACGGCCTGCAGAGCCGTGAAGAGGATGATGACGTTGTATCCGGCCCATTCCCACACGGCGATGTTGACCATGGACGGCAGGACCAGCTCGACCGAGAGGAAGTTGATCTCGATCCCGCCGGAGGCGAGCGCCTTCACGATCGGGCTGACACCGGGGGTGTAGAGGTAGGCCCAGATGAGTGCGGCGATCACGCCGGGAACCGCGTGAGGCAGGAACAGGAGGAGCTGGAAGGTGCGCTTCGCATAGGTGACGCCCGCGTCCAGCAGCAGTGCCAGCGTCAGCGCGACCAGCAGCAGGACGGGAACGTAGAGCACGCAGTAGATGGCCAGCCGGCCGAACCCTTCGATGAAGCTCTGGTCCGAGAGCACGGAGATGTAGTTCCCGAGTCCCACGAACTCTGTGGTCGTCTCACCGAAGCCCAGGCCGGATCGGGACTCGGCGAACAGGCTCATGCCGATCGCGTAGACGACCGGGGCGATCATGGTGACCAGGAAGAGGGCGAAGAACGGGACCAGGAAGATCGCGGCGGTGCGCCCGCCCGTGCCCGACACTCCGGTGCGGCGCGGCGCCCTGGGGTGAACGCGCTTGAGGAGTGTCATTCGGTCACGTCCAGCCCGAGCCCCTCGAGACCTTCGACGGTTCCCGTTTGCGTGCTGCTGAGAGCGTCGGCGAGGGTTGGGGCGCTGGTGACGCCTTCTTTCAGCTCAGTGCTGGTGATGTCGTAGCTGGGGCCCCAGGCCCACGGGGCGAGGTTCGCGGACGCGTCGTCGAAGACCTGGTAGATGTCGTTGCCGTAGTAGTCGACGGGGGCGACGGATTCGGCGACCTCGTTCAAGCCGGGGTAGGCGAGGTACGCCGTTCCCACGGCGCCACGGGCCTGCACGGCTTCCTCGGTTGTCGCCAGCCACTTGAGGAACACTGCAGCGGCCGCGGTGTTCTCGCTCGTCTCGGCGAGGGCGAAGCCGGTTCCCCCGTTGAGCGCGCCGGTCGGTTCGCCGTCCCACGTCGGTGGTGCCGCGGCGATCCACTTGCCTGCCTGCCCGGCGGCCTCGGTGCGCGTCTTCAGCCCGGATGCGCTCCATGAGCCGCCGATCCAGCCGTTCACGGTGCCGTTGCCGAGGTCCGCGGTCCATTCATCGCTGTAGCCGAGCTGCTTCTTGATCAGGTCCTCATCGATGAGTCGCTGCCAGAAGTCGGCCACCTTCACTGACGCTGCGTCGTCCACGGCGACGTTCCAGTGGTCGTCCTCCGCGGAGAACCACTTCCCGCCGGCTTGCCAGGACAAGGGGGCGAGCGGTGGCTCGTTCGTGAAGAAGCTCGCGAGATACGCGTCGGGGTTCCACGCCTTCACGGCACGGGCCGCCGCCTCGAACTCCTCCCAGGTCGTCGGCACGGCAACTCCGGCGGCGTCGAGAACGTCCTGGCGGTACCAGTTCACGAGGGGCGGCGCGTCGTACGGGAGGGCGTAGCTGTCGTCGCCGAACGTGACCAGGTTCTCCACCTGGTCGTCGTAGGCGGAGCGCGTCTCCTCGTCGACGAGGTCGGTCAGCGGGAGCACCTGGCCGGAAGCGACGAACCCGGGCAGGCGGTCGTACTCGATGCCGACCACATCCGGGCCCGTGCCGGAGGTGATCGCTGCCGCGAGCTTCGTGTACCCGCCGTTCGCGCCATTGGGGATCTCTTCGAACGAGACGGTGATGTCGTCCTGGCTCGCGTTGAAGGCGGCCGCGACGTCCGCCATGCCGCTCAGCGAGGACCAGAAGGTGACCTCGCCGGTGGCCGGACCGGCCGGTGGGGCAGCGGGCGCGGAACCGGTCGGCGCGCAGCCGGTGAGAGCGATCGCCGTGACCAGGATGGCGGCGGGGATCGGGAGACGACGCAGACGCATGAGGGGCTCCTCTGAGACAACAACGGTGGTGTGGATCGATCATCGATGCTCCACCCCCACGCGCCAAGCGTTCGTCCCTCAAACGCTCACAAACGCACAGAATCTCCGGTGCGACGCGTCGATTCCCGGACGATGAGACTCGGCAGGAGGATCATGCGCACAACAGAACGCGCTCGCTCATCGCCCAGGCGAAGGCGGTCCATGACCAGGCGTAGCGCCGTATGGCCGAGCTCGTGCTTGGGCGGCGCAACCGCCGTCAGCGGCACTGCGGCGAGGGCCGAGATCTCGTCGTCGTAGGCGATCACCCCGAAGTCTTCGGGCACACGCAGGCCTCGTTCGATGACGAGGTCCGTGAACGCCATCGAATCCGCGTCGCCGAGAATGATCGCCGCGGTCACGCCCTGGGCGAGGCAGTCGTCCAGCAGCCGCGTGAGCTCGGAGATGAGCACGTTCTGGCCGGCCGGGGGATGGGGGAGCTCCCGCCGCATCCGGCCGGCCTTGTTCCCTGTTGCGCGCATCGCGCGCTGGTACCCGATGTTCAGTCCGGTGGCTGTGGCAACGGGGCGGGCGGCGAGGGCAATCCGTTGGTGCCCTTCATCTACGAGGTGGCGCACGGCGATCTCCGCGCCATAGCTGTGGTCTGAGCGCACCCACTCCAATCGGCCGGCCATCGCCTCGTCGATCGAGCGCTCCACGACCACGATCGGCACCGGCGCGCGCTCCAGCAGCTCAAGCAGAGGCGAGTCCTCGTGGATCGTGTCGTGCGGCGTGATCAGGAGGGCATCCACGCCTCGATCGATGAGGCGCTGCGCCTGGCGCAGCTCCTCCGCCTCGGAATAGCTTGTCGCGCCCACCACCAGTCGACAGTTCAGCTCACGGGCGGCTTGGCTCGCCCCTCTGATCACTTCCGGGAAGTAGTACGCACTCGTTGGCACGATCATCCCGATGGTCGCCACGGGGCGTTCGCTCGCTCGTGATGCGAGCGGGTCGGCGCGTTCCTGCTGGATCGCGACTCCCGGCGAGAGCGCTCCGCCGTGGACCCGCACCAGCAACCCGTTCGATTCCAGCGCGATCAGATCCCGTCGCAAGGTCATCTGCGAGACGCCGAGCCTCGCCGCCAATGCGGCGTTCATGATGGAACCGCGCAGCTCCAGTTCACGCAGAATGACATCCCGACGGGCGGCGGCAACCATGGCGTACTCCAAACGGACTCATTCGAACAAGAACACCCGAATGCAAACACACCTCGGCACCTCCGCGCGAGCGTCACCTACACTCCGGGACATGCCCGCCCCACTCACCGCCCTCGTCCTCAGCGGCGTCGGACGCTACGCAGACCCCTGGCATCCCTTCGCGGAAACCACCGTTCAGCTCGTGCGGCTCCTCGAGGATGAGGGATTCGCAACAACTGTCGCCACCGATGTCGATTCCGTTCTGAGCTCGGATCCGCCCGCGCCCGACCTGCTCGTCGTGAACCTCGGTCTTCCCCGTGACGGCGAGGAGGTACCCGCCGCCAGCGCTCGAGAGGGGTTGCGCCGACTCCTCGGGAGCGGCACCCCGCTGCTGGCCCTGCATGTCTCCTCGACCAGCTTCACCGATTCCCCCGAATGGGAAGAGGCGCTCGGCGGGCGGTGGGTTCGAGGGGTTTCCATGCACCCGGAGCAGGACGAGACCCAGGTGCAGGTCGTTGCAGACCCGATCACCGTCGGCATCGAGGACTTCACGATCAACGATGAGCGCTACAGCCACCTGCGCGTGGCCGACGCCGTGCGGACGCTGCTCACCCACGAACACGATGGCGCCACGCATCCGCTCATCTGGACTCGCGACGAGACGGCCGAGTACGGCCGGGCTGCCTACGATGCGCTCGGGCACGACGCTCGATCCTTCGAAGCTCCCGAGCACCGAGAGCTCCTCCGGCGACTCGTCCGCTGGTTGCGTCCCGCTTCGCACCGCTCGGAGCCTCGAACGATAGCGGTCGCCGATCCGCACCGCTTCTGACGCCGTGCTGGCGTTCGGCAGGACGGCCGACTTCGCGAGAGCAGGGGCGGTTACTGGTGGCTTGCCTATGCCGTGCTGCTCGCGGCTTTCGCGGCTCTGCTTTCTCTGCGCGTCAGCACGATGGTTGACTGGGACGAGATTCGGAGGTGCGCAATGGGCAGCACGGTGGGACGTTCGGGATGGTCACGGTTCTGGGAGCACGGAACATGGTGGAAGGCCCTGATCTTCACGCTCGGCTACCTGTTCTTGTACGAGTCGGCCTCCCTGTTGATGGCTCCGTTTGTGCCGTTCATCGGTGACGAGCGATCGGCGAGCTATGTTCTTGTCCTTCTGGTTGTCCCGATTCTGCTCGGCAGCCTGCTGCTGGTCGGTTTCGGTGCGAGCCTCGGTTGGCTGCGGAGCTTGTTTGCTCGGCAGACGATCCGTGGCCGGGGATGGATGTGGATTGCCATCGCGGTCGTCCTGTCGTTCAACGTGCTCCGATTCGCGAGCATCGACTACGCCGCTGCCGGCTTCGACTGGTTCGCCTCCTGGCTGCTCGCCGGGTTGCTCATCGGGTTCGCGGAGGAGGTGCTGACGCGCGGTTATGTCGTGCGGATCATGCGCTCGTCGGGGCGCTCCGAGATCGCCGTCGGGCTTGTCTCCGCAGCCCTCTTCGCCCTGCTGCACGCGTTCAACATCTTCACCGGCCAGGCGCTTGTGCCAACACTCCTGCAGGTGCTCTACACATTCTTCTTCGGCTTCTGCATGTACCTGGCGCTGCGGGTGACCGGCACCATCATCGCGCCCATCCTGCTGCATGCAAGCACCGATCCCAGCATCTTCATGCAGGGCACCTACCCGGCAGCGGGACCCTTGGCGTCGTTCGCTCAGCTCGGCAACATCGTCATGATCCTCGTCGGTGTTGTTCTCCTCGTGTTGTTCATCGTCAGCGAGCGAAAAGCAGCGAGCAGCGGGCACGCACGACCTTCGACGTTGACGACGTCATCGAGTTGAAAACCGCCTCGACAACTCGCTTCCATCTCAGCGTCTCCTCACCAGCCGGTTGTGAGGCAGCGAGCATGTGACACAGGGGAGCCGATACGAAGCGCGTTTCGCGCAGGACGTCGACTTCTCGGGCGGTGAGCGGCGAATCATCGGCCACGGCGGCATCGAGACTTCACGATCAACGATGAGCGCTATCCGCTTGTTGCGTCCCTAGGCGCCGACGGGCAGTGCAACGTCGCCGAGTGGAAACTCGAACTCGCCTGAAGGGCTGGGCCGAAGCATCCCTCCTGAGACGTCTCGAGGCCCCTGCGTTTCGATGCGTTGAGGTCCTGCCATGCCGCCAGCCGTTCAGCCAGGCTCAAGCGAGTCGGCAGATGACAGCGCCGTGCGGTCTGTGGGTTCTGCTCGTTCGCCGATGGGACTCGAGCACTTCGAATCCGGATGCCTCCAGGGCTTGCTCGAGCTCGCTCGCCGGCCACCGGTACGCGGTTGTGATGGCGTGATCGAACGCTTCGCACGCGGGACCTTCGAAGTACCCGACGACAAGCAGGCCGCCCGGGCGCAGGACTCGCGCGAACTCGGTGAGGGGTTCGGAGATGCGAGACGGGTCGTGGTGGATCGTCGAGTACCAGGACAGGACGCCCCCGAGGGAGTCGTCGGGCTCGTCGATCTCGTCGATGCTCCCCACATCGAATCGCACGCCGGAATACGAGGATCGCGCCCGCTCGATGAAGGCCGGGACCAGGTCGATGCCCCGGACTTCGAGCCCCCTCCTGGCGAGATAGTTCGTCCAATGCCCGGGTCCGCAACCGGCGTCCAGCCCCCGACCGTCAACCGCCGCCGCCCAGCTGTCGATGAGCTGACGGTCGGAGTCGTGCACCGACTCCATCGAACCCAGAAGGCTGCTGTACTCATCAGCTCGGAGGGAGTAAGCGTCCGTGGTGTTCGACATTCAGCCGATGCTAGCGAAACGCGACCCAGCGCCGAGACTCCTGGGAGGGCACACGGGAAGACGGGTACGACAGGCCTGGAGAATGCGGAGCCCGTCACCACGCTCGGGATAGGGCGGTGATGCGCTAGCCTTCACGCAGAGGGAAAAATCCCGTCCTGCTGAGGCAGACGGAAACGCACAAGCGGTCTCGTCGGAGTCGCCACTTCTTCATCGAAGGAGTGCGCTCATGTTCGAATCGACGACGCCTGCCGCCGTACAGGCTCCCCCGCCACGTCTGCGCGATGCGTGGGTTGCGCTGACCGGCCTCTCTGCGGTGTTCCTGTTCGAGATGCTCGACAATTCTGTCCTGAACGTTGCGCTCCCCTCCATCGGGCGCGAGCTCATCGCACCCGCCGCCTCGCTGCAGTGGGTCTCCGGGGCGTACTCGCTCGCCTTCGGCGGCCTCATGCTTCTGTTCGGTTCGGTCGCTGACCGGTTCGGTCGCCGCCGCATCATGCTCGCCGGTCTGACGTTGCTCGCGATCGTCAGCGCGCTGACCGTGTTCGTCACGTCGATCGAGCAGCTCATCGCCGTACGCGCGCTGATGGGCGTCGCCGCGGCGATGACAGCCCCAGGCTCGATGGCGTTGGCTTTCCGGCTCTTCGCTCGAGACGAGTTGCGCGTGCGGGCGCTGACGGTCATCTCGACTGCTGGGTTGGTGGGCCTCGCCGCCGGGCCCACGATCGGCGGGTTCGCTCTTGCCGTGTCACCGTGGCAGGCACTGATGGTGGCCAACGCTCCGATCGCAGCGATCGCCTTCGTTGGCATTCGCGCGGGGATCGCCGCTGACCAGCAAGCAGATCTTCACCGCGACCGCATCGATGTGATCGGCGCGATCCTCGGCACGGCAACCGTCGTCGGCGTCCTGCTCACTCCGACCCTGTTCGTCGCTGGTGCCGACGTCACTGTGGAGTGGAGCACGGCGACGGCCACGGTCGCCGCGGCCGTCGCATTCGTGGTCCGTGCCCGCACGGCGCGCCATCCGCTGCTGGACTTGCGACTCGTCGTACAGCCTCAGGTCGCGAGTGGTCTGGCCTACAAGGCCGCCGCGGGCCTTGCGATGGCGGGGCTGTCGTACCTGGTCACAGTGCAATTGCAGCTCGCGTGGGGGTGGCCGCCCGCCCTCGCCGCGATCGCTACGCTGCCGCAGGTCGTGGTGCTTCTCGTGAGCGGCCGCTTCGTCGGCCCGGTTGCCAGACGGCTGGGTCTTGATCGAGCAGCCTGGATGAGCGCGACCGCTGTCGTCGCGGGACTTGCCGTGTTCGCGCTCCTGGGTCGCTTCGGTTACGCCTGGATCCTGCTTGCGCTCGTGCTCGTCGCCGCCGGGATGCGGATAGTCGGCGCCGTCGCCGGGAACAACGTCCTGCGCGGCCTCCCCGAGAACCGCACCTCCATCGGTGCCGCCCTCGTCGACACCGCGAGCGAGATCGCCACCGCAGCCGGGATCACCGCTGCTGGCACGATCCTGGCCGCCCATGTCGCCGGCACTATCGCGACGGTGACCTGGACCCCGGACCGACTCGCATCGTTGCAAGACGCGATGCTCATCGCCGGTCTGAGCATCACCGCCCTCGCTGCGGCGCTCGTCGCCATCGGCATCCAACGTTCGCGTAGCACCCTTCCCACGTCGATCACCACACAGGAGTCCACCGATGTCTGACCTCACACCTCGCCCGGCCTTCGATCCCGAGCTGGCCACCTTCCTCACCGCACTCGAAGCGCACGGGCCTCTCACCCTCACGACCGAGATGCTCCCGCACCTGCGCGGCCTCGACATCACGGAAGATGAACTCGACGAGCGGCTGCGGGCTCGCGGGTACGAACGGCGGACGCTCACCGTGCCAGGCCACCTCGGTGATCCGATCACCCTCGCCGTTGTCCAGCGCATCGGTCGCACCGGGATCACGAGCGCGTTCTACACGATCCACGGCGGTGGCATGGTGTTCGGCCACTACCTGGGGAATCTGGACTCATACGAGGACTGGCTCCTGAACGACCACGACGTGGTGCTCATCAGCGTCGACTACCGACTCGCCCCCGAGTATCCCGACCCGTATCCGGTCGAGGACTGCTACGCGGGGCTGGCCTGGGTCGCAGCGAACGCCGATGCGCTCGACATCGACCCAGAACGCATCGTCGTCGTCGGCCAGAGCGCCGGCGGTGGGCTCGCCGCAGGTACAGCCCTTCTCTCCCGGGAACGGAAAGGACCAGCCCTGATGGCGCAGATCCTGGTGTCGCCGATGCTCGACGACCGGGACTGCACGGTGTCGACGAGGCAGATCGACGGCATCGGGGTCGCGGATCGGCAGATGACCCGCTTCGGATGGGACGCCTATCTCGGATCCCGCCGCGCCGGTGAGGATGTCTCCGTCTTCGCCGCCCCCGCCCGAGCAACCGACCTCTCCAACCTCCCGCGCACCTACATCGACTGCGGCAGCGTCGAGGTCTTTCGTGATGAGACAGTCGCGTACGCGAGCGGCCTCTGGGCGGCCGGCGGTGACGCTGAGCTCCACGTGTGGCCGGGTGCCTTCCACGGATTCACGAGCATGATGCCGGACGCGGTCATCTCTCGATGCGCCACCGCCGCGCTGGCCGACTGGACGAGGCGACTTCTCGACATTTCGACGCGATGACGACGAGGGACATGTACATCGTTCGGGGAGGGTCGGAGCACTCCGAGCGGGCTCAGCAGCTGGAGTCGATCACGCTCACACTCGTCCCATCGGCGAGAAGGGCCTGGTCGTCTGCGAGGGGGAGCAACGGGTAGTCAGCTCCGTACGTGTCCAGCGTCGTGCGAATCAGGTCCGGTGGGTAGGGCGGCAGCTGCCCATCCGCATGCGGGATGATCGTCTGCTCGACCAGCCCGAGGCCGGTGAGATCAGTGAGCAGAGGCCCATCCGCAGGGTCGTCCATCAGGGAGGCGGGCGTGACATCGGGCCCCGCGATGATCGATCCGGCGCTGGACCCGACGTAGGGGAGTCCCGCTCGCACGTGCCTGACCAGCGGAACGTCGCAGCCAGACACGCGCAGCGCCTCAAGGAGCGCGAAGGTGCTCCCGCTCGCCACGTACAGCGCATCCAGCCCTCCGAGCACGCGCTCGAACTCGGCGACGCTCAGGCCCCGAACGGTGATGCCGACGACCTCGTGGCCCAGCTTCTCCACAGAGTCGCGTTCCGCTCGCACGAACGGAGCCTCCGAGAACGCCACCTGGGCGTCGTCGATGTAGCCGAGGCGGAGTGGGCCTTCGCGATCTGTCGACTCCGCGAGGAAAGACGCGAGCACACCCGGACAGCGGGAGAGCAGGAGGATCTTCACGCCGGGCACGGTATCAGCCACCGCCGACAGCTTGATCGAACCCGGAAGGCTGCTGTGCCCTTCCGCTCGAAGCTCGTTGCGTTCAGACGTCAGAGCCAGTCGCGCTCGTGGGCCACCCGGGCTGCGTCATGGCGCGTGCCAGCACTCGTCTTCTGCATCGCGCTGGAGAGATAGTTGCGGACTGTTCCCGGCGCGAGGTGGAGCCTCCGTGCGATGTCGCGGACGGAGTACCCCTCGCGCGTCTCGCGCAGGACGTCGACCTCTCGGGCGGTGAGCGGCGAATCGTCGGCTATGGCGGCCTCGAGGACATCGTGGGCGATCCACCGCTGGCCTGCGTGGACGCGCTCGACGGCGTCCGCGATGTCTTCCGGGTCGGAGGCCTTGCTCATGAAGCCGAGCACCCCGAGGTCAAGGGCTCGCCGGAGGACGCCGGGCCGTGCGTGTCGAGTGAGCATGAGGACGCGTTGGGTGGGACGCTCGGCCAGGATCCGTGCAACCGCCTGCAGCCCGTCTGTCCCCGGCATCTCGAGATCGATGACAAGCACGTCGGGCTCGTGCTCGAGCGTGGAAGCGATGGCTTCGTCCCCGTTGCTCGCTTGCCCGACGACCTGGATCAGGCCATCGAGGGGGAGGAGCGCCGAGAGGGCGGTGCGCAGGAGCAGCTCGTCGTCCGCGAGGACCACGCGGACAGGAGCGCGGCCGCTGCTCACGACGCACTCCGCGCCGGAGTGTCGACCGGCGGCGAGCTGATGTGAGCTGAGACGGTGAACGTGGGCGGGGTGTGCTGCACGGACAGCGTCCCACGATTCGCCTCGAGACGTTCGCGGAGTCGTGCGAGGCCACGGAGCGGAGCACCCTCGGTGCTCACTCCGTCGTTGGTGATCTCGATGCGGTCTGGGGCCGCGATGATGGTCACGCGCTCGGGGCTGGCATGACGCAGCAAGTTCGTGGTCGCTTCGCGAAGCACCTGCGCGAGCAGCTCATGCGGGCTGGCCTCCGTCCCATCCGCGACCTCCGTGCTGACCTGGATGCCCACCGCCTGGCACAGCTTCGTCGCGTTCTCGAGCTCGGCCAGAAGGTTGAGCCGATGCCGAGCGTAGGCGAGCGTCCGGGTCTGCGCGATGGTGTCACTCGTGAGCTGGCGGATGTCATCGAGTTCGCTGATGGCCTGGCCTGGATCTGTCGCGACGAGACGACGGGCGAGAGCGGCCTTGAGCTTGATGACGTGCAGCGTGTGGCCCTGGATGTCATGCAGGTCTCCGGCGAAGCGCATCCGCTCGTTCGCGACGGCCAATTCCGCCTCTGTCCTGGCGGCCACTTTCAGGCGTCGGACGACGAGCCAGACATGCTCGCTGAAGACGATGACCCCGGTGATGAACAACGTTCCCAGGGCTGGGGAGACCAGGTAGAGGCTGACGAGCTCCCACGTCACCGGGTGGAGGATGAGCGCACTGGCGCCCACGCCGGCGACACAGGCAGCGAACACACCGAACCACAGCATCCGCCTCCGCGACCTGGCCAGGAGCATGGCCCCGATCAGTGACAGTGGCACGAAGCTGATGGGGCTCGATGCGGTGAGCGAGCCGACACCCCAGCCGACCGCCGTGAAGATCAGCGCGAACATCGCCCTCCGCGGGTACCGATCCAGGCTCCACTCGCGGAGCACCCCGAGGGTCAGGAGGTAGCCGATGGCGGCCGTCGCGCCTTCCCACCAGGATGCGGCGGTGACTGCAACGCCCAGCAGGCTGAGCGGGGCGATCGCCACGACGGCAGTGACCATCGCCAGCTGTCGCATCCGCCGCTCGGACGGGACGTCATATCGCCCCACCATGTCGATGGTCACCTCCGGGTTTCAGCGTCCCGCTGCTTGATCCGGCGTCCGACGGGCACCTTCGCGATCATCGCAGCAACAAGCATGCCGAGCGCAATGTACTGCAGGGCGGCGTTGTCGAGAAAGAAGCCGGTGATGCCCGCCGGCAGGGTGGTGAAGATGCCGAAGTCCCAGAAATGGAAACCGAGGTACGCGAGGAATACCGTCACCGTCACGGCGATCACGGCATTGAGTGTCAGATCGATTGCCTTCATAGTGCTCCAACTCTGGCCAGTTCCACGCCCTCCGGGTAGTGACGCTGTGTCACCTTCCTCGGTGACGTGACGTCACTACCGACTCTTCCCGTCTGCGGGTGAGGTGGAACCATGACCTCAGCAGCTCGATCAAGTCAGCACTCACGACCACGCAGGTGGCGGCGCTCGTTCCGCCTCATCCGCGACCACGCGCGCGCCTATGCCTGGCTCAACGTGGGCGCCTACGGCCTCACCGCTGTCGGCTTTGTGCTGGGAATCGTCTTCCCGGACCTCAACGCAGCTCGAGCGGACGCCCTCGAGAACGACGGCACGGCGGGGCTGGTCCAGGAGCTCGTGCTCACGCCGCCCTTGTTCGCCCTCGTGATCCTCGCCGTCAACATCGGCAAGGTCGGACTGGGCTTCATCTTCCTGCCGTCCCTCATCGTGCCCTTCGCTGGCCTGGGCCTCTTCGCCTACTTCGCCGTGAAAACCGGCGTCACCCTCGCCCCCACCTCGCCCGTCGCGTGGGTGCAGCTCATCCCGCACTCGCTGACGCTGATCATCGAGCTGCAGGCCTACATCCTCCTGCTGCTGGGCGCGTGGCTCCTCGGGCGACACTGGCTCTTCCCGCGAACCATCGGCGCCCCCACTCGGCGACGCGGATACCTCCGTGGCCTGCAGTGCATGGGAATGCTCGCCGTGCCTGCGCTTTCCCTCCTCGTCATCGGGGCCATCTGGGAGGCGATCTCGCTCCGCTATTTCATCCACCCGCTCGCCGAGTGGCTGCTGTAGTCGCGTCGAGGCCACACACCTGGCATAGGGGCAAATCGAGGTACGCAGCTCATGAATCCCGGGCCGAGTCAAGCGCTCCGGGCGGATTGCGTAGGCTGGCCATGATTGCCTGATGCGTGCTTGATCGCGCCCACCGAGACCACCTCAACGCGCCACCCTTCTGGAGAGACCATGTCGAACGCGCAGCCCCCAGCCGATCCGAGCCGTCGCACAGTGCTGACCGCGCTGAGCTGGTCGGCGCCCGTCCTCGCTCTGTCGGCTTCCGCTCCGACCGCAGTGGCAAGCGCGGCGACAACCGGCGGCGCGCTCACGCTGAACGGAGGTTCAAGTGCCGGTGAAGGGATCTTCTTCGCCGGGTCGAACTACGACGGTGCCACCGCGAGCGGCCCGTACACCGCCCAGCAGCTCCAGGTCATCGTCACGGTTCCCACGGGGGTGCCCTTCACGACGTCCGCAGCACCTGCTGGATTCGACGTCAGCGTCGATGGCAACGTCGTCACTCTCACGAACACCACCCCTCTTCCTGCGGGCGAACAGACGCCGGTCCTCGGCGATTTCTTCATCAGCGGCAGCTTCGCTGTCGGCACCAGCTACACCGTCCGTGTCGCGCCGACCACGATCACGACCACCTTCACCGGGCTCGCCGCCGACGGCACCTTCTGAGCGGTCGGCCCCACGCTCCGACCCTCTTGCCCGGCGGGAGCGAACCGAAACGGACAGCGCTGCTCGTCGCACTCGACACGCACGAACGTGGAGGTCGGAGCGCTTCCGCAGAACGGACCCCTGCATGACAGCAACCACGCTCGTGACTGGCTCGCGCAAGCCCGGGATCCTGACAGCTCTCGCGGCCGTCGTCGTCTATGTCGCGCTCGCCGCCGGCCTCGGCAACCTCCTGAGCAGCTTGGTCAGCGACGACCAGGAAGTGGCCCAGTTCGCGCTCGGGCATCTCATCCCGCTTCCCATCGGCATCGCGCTCCTGCTTCTCTACGTCCGCTGGACTGGCAACGCTGAGCAGGTGTGGCGCGAACGCCCCACGCCCACGCTCACACCTCCGCGCTGGTACCTGGTCTCCATTCCGATCCTCATGACCGCGTCGTCCCTCGCGGTCCTCACGGAGGTGGCCTGGGCCGAGCAGACCCTTGCGTTGATCGCCGTGATCACCCTCGGGACGCTGCTCGTGGGGTTCGGAGAAGAGCTCGCCATCCGAGGCGTGCTTCTGGCTGCCGTCCGACAACGACAGGGTGAATTCGCGGTCCTTCTCATCACGTCCCTGGTCTTCGCGCTCGCGCACATTCCCGGGAGCGTCATCGCCGGGGCACCTCCCGCGACCATCGCCTTCCAGCTGGGCGGCCTCATGATCGCTGGCGCAAGCTACTACTGGATCAGGCGTGTGACCGGGCGCCTTTGGGTCGGCGCGCTGATCCATGCCTTCAGCGATTGGGGCCTCTACCTTGCCGGAGACGCGGGTACTCAGGCGGCCAGCGTGCCGAACAGTCACGAGGCCCCTGCCGATCCGTTCATCGGAACCCTCGGAGTGGTGCTCTGGATCATCCTCGCCGTCGGCGTCGTGAGCGTCATCCGGGAGGACCGGCGGAACAGGAGACAAGACGCCAGCAGTCTCTGATCGCCCACGCCGCACCGGCACGCTGCAGTTGTGTCGACGTCTCAGCGTTCGGGGGTGCGCGCCGGGCCAGTTCCGCGCGTCATCCACCAGACGACGGCGGTGATGAGGATGAGCGTCGCGCTCGGCATGAGGGTGGCAAACGAACCGGATGCTGCTTCGCGGCTGTTGAGCGCGCCGCCGAGATCGACGTGCAGCGTGGTTCCCAGCACGAGGGCCGTGACGTTGTAGACGACGTGGAGAACGACGGCGGTCTCGAGTCCGCCGGTGCGCCACGTGACGACCGCCAGCGAGCCGAACAGCACGAGGTAGGACGTGAGGATGTACGGGTCCAGTGAGCCATGGAAGAGCGAGAAGAGGACGGTCGGGATGATGATGCCGATCGCCGCACCGACGCGCGTACCGCGGGTCCACCCGCCGACCACGCGGAACATGAACCCGCGGAATCCGTATTCTTCGCCGGCGGCCGCCAGTGGTGTCAGCAGCATCCCGATCACGAAGTAGGCGACGAGGTCGAAGGTGGTCCAGGGAACCTGCTCGGCGGGGGCGAGGAGGAAACCGGAGGCGACGACGACGAGCAGTATCGGGCCGAAAGCGAGCATCGCCCGGCCGAAGACGCCGAATCGAAAACGCCCGGCCACGGAGTGCAGGGACCGGAAGGGGACTCCGTAGAGCAGGCGCTGCAGCAGCATGCTGTAGGGGATGAGCACGCCGAGCGAGAGTGCTCCTGCGGCTTGCTGGAGAGGCGTGAAGCCGGTGCGCCCGAGCATCTGCGAGTCGATGATCGCCGCACCGAACAGGAACAGCTGCGCGAAGCCGACGAGTCCGACGAACAGGAGGACGATCGCGAGGACGCCGCGGAGGATTCGACGCTTCTCGCCCGCGTAGACGCGGTGGTACTCCACGGCCGGGGGAACGCGGGGAGTCGGTACGGGGTGGTCGTACTGGAGAAGCCAATTCGTGGTGGTGTTCGGCATTGTTGTTCCCTTTCGTGCGTCAGCTGGCGAGTTCATCGATCCAGCTCGACCTCATCCGAAGCGCTCGCTCCGTGCTGCCGATGACGGCGGCGAGGCCGATGAGCAGGTTGGCCTGAAGCGGCAGTTGCACGGGAGAGGTGAAGGTCCCGATCGAGTCGGCGATGGGGGGAATCTGCGAGAGAGCTGCGATGATCTGCGGCACTTCGACGCCCAGGCCGATGACGACGAGCAGGGTCGAGATAATGCCGATGAGACGGCTGACGCTGGGATGCCTGTGGTGCAGCCGGGCGCGGCGGCCTTCGCCCGATGCAGGATCGGGGGTCAGCTGCACCTCGCTGCCGTCCGCGCGCACGTAGTGGCAGCGCTTGAGTCCGAAGCCGGTGATGGCAACTTCGATGTGACCGCCTGGGACCGGGAATCGGGTCGGCATTTTCGCGAACGACTGCAGTGCCCCGTCCACATACAGGCGGGCACGGATCTCGCCGTCCGTCATATCGCCACCGTGCCGGACATCGACCGTGTAGGTGGATGCGGTGCCGTCGGCGGAGCGGAGCGTGATCGCGCGGAGCGACCTGCTCAACATCTGCCACCACCGGTAGCGGCGAAGTGGCTCGCCGGATCCTGCTCGCACGCGCCGGGTGCGCCATTGCTTGAGTCCCATCCCACCCTCGATCCAAATTAGTACAGCGTGATAGTCAACGAGGGGCTAAGCTAGCACACCGTAATAGAGCGTTGTCGCGAGAAGGGCAGACATGACTGAGGTACCCAAGGAGCCGGGCACGCGCGACAAGATCCTGATCGCTGCGGCGACAATGCTCGGCGAGAACCCGACCGCGCGCTTGAGCGTGAGGGCGGTGGCTGCCCGTGCGCAGGTGAGCACCGGCTCGCTCCGCCATTTCTTTCCGACTCAGCGCGATCTCATCGACACGGTTGTCGCGGGCCTCTACGACCTCGATATCCCCGACGATCCCATCACCGATCGCTCCATGTCGCCGGCCGAGCGTCTCATCGCCTGCTTGCGCCTGATCCTCGCGCAAGTGGGTGTTGGCGATCGTGCCCGAGAGCAGTGGGGTGCCCTGTACGACGCATACGTGGCATCCCCGCCGTCCGAAGACGAAGCGGCAACCTACTTCGCGCTTGAACGGATGGGGCGCCACCGTATCGAGCGATGGCTGACCACCCTCATCGAGGAGGGGGCCGTGCCCGCGGGCGAGGTTGAGCGGCGGGCACGGTTCCTCGCGACTGTGCTCAGCGGCCTCATGACCGACCGCGCTCTCCCCGCCGAAGCGGTGCAGACGGAGGCCGAGACGGAAACGCTCCACCTCGCCGTGCACGCCGTCACGACCGCCTGGAGTGCCTCATGAACACGCTCCTCTACGAGGCCGCGCTGCAGGTCGTTCCGCTGTTGCTCATCGCCCTCTTCCTCGACCGACGCGTCACAGGTGACGAGACGACGGCGCGTGCCCGGCGATGGCACCGTTGGTCGAGCAAGTTCTCGCTCCTCCTGAACGGGATCGCGTTCATGCTGTCGCTATTCGTCGTCGCGGGGGTGATACCTGCCGGCTCGCTCACCATGGCGATCGTCATCTCCGCCGTCGCAGGGTCGATCGGACTGCTCTGCGGACAGATCTGGCAACGGATCGACGAGGGAGGAAAGCCCGCGGGAAGGTGACTCGTCCGTGCGGCGACGTCATCCTCCGATTCGTCTCGACCGCAGTCGGAGCCGAGTGATTGCCGGAATTGCGTTTCGATAGACAGGTTCGCAACACGAAGTTCACCTCACTGTCTGAGCTGTTGAAGGCAAAAATGCTAGGCACGACACCATGACCTCTTTCCCGATGATGCACGAGCTCGGCCGGATCGATGTTGTTGCGCTGGAAGATCGACCTGCGCTGAGTCGAGACGTCACCCTCGATCTCGAGGAGGTACAAACAGCATGGCCAGCGTTCGAGGGAGCCTTTGATTCACTTCAGGGGCGAAGAATGATGGGCCTGATCTTCGGCGGCGATGCCGTCTACCGTCTCGCCACCGCGCGGCTAGATCGAGATGTGGACAACGCCCTCGGCTTGGACGAATCGATCATCCCGGGAGGCGACTATCTCAGACTGCGCCTCCGCGGGGAGGCTCCAGGCCTCTACGGCCAGATCGAAGCAGCCTTCGATGTTCTCTTCACTCTTGCTCATCACGACCACGACCCAGAGAGACCGCACATCGAGTCCTACCGTCGCGAAGGTGAGATCGATTGCCTCGTGCCGATACGGCCGGGGTGCTAGATGGACGATCCCGCTGTGGTGACGAGCTCCGCAGAGCACGCCTGCTGATCATCGAGGAACAGGGTCGGGCAGTGGTGTCAGAACGCGGTGGCGGCTTCTTCGCGCGACTGCTCGGACGCCCCGGGCGCTGACGGGCTGGAGCGGGCTAGGGTGGGTCACCTGCCCCTTGCGGGCTTGGTGTGCCGGGAAGTCTGGTCGGCAGTGATCACGTGATCGCTTCGCTGACGAAGGGACCCCATTTATGCCTCGCCCCACGCTCCTGTTCGGGAACTCGCTGCATGTGCTCGAGTCCTTCGCAACCTCCGATGGGGTGATCGACTGCCGCATCGAGCGGCCTGCTTCGCTCACGACGAGCGCGAGAGCCTTTGTCCTTGCGGTCGACCTTCGTGGCTCCTCGACATCGCTGCACGCGAGGCGACAGCTGAAAGCAGTGCTCAAGGATGCGGTCGTGGAGGCACGACGGTACGGGCAGTTCGCGCATTTCATCGTCGTCTACGCTGCCGGCAAGTTGGACGATGCTCGTCTTGATTCGGTAGCCGCAGGGTTGGCGGTGAGTGTGCATGCTTCGCTCGAGCGTGAGCTCGGTGAATCTGCGGACGTCGTTCTGCTGGATGTCACGGCCTGCACTGCGCCGGAGCAGCTGACGCGGCGGCTGGCCGCGCACATTCAGCGTCCGGCGGGCGCCGCCTCCGACACGGCATTGAAATGGCGGGATGTGGAGCACAACAGCATCGCTGCCGCCGCGACGAGCGACTACTGCTGAGCCGAAGCGGCATCGGTTTGGAACACATCCGGGATTCCGTCGCCGTCGGCATCGACGCGCTCCGCCGCGTGCAGTCGACGGTAGGTGCGGTTTCGAAGGCTCAAGATGAGCGCCGCGCCAGCCGCGGCGATCAGGGAAGCCAGCAGGATCGCGACCTTCGCGTGGTCCTGCTCGGCGGAGCCCGCGGGGAAGCTGAGCTCGGCGATCAACAGCGACACCGTGAAGCCGATCCCGGCCAGCAGTGCGACGCCCGTGATGTCGATCCAGCGCAGCTGCGGATCCAGCGCGAATCTCTTGGAACGGGTGACGAGCCAGGTCGTGCTGACGATTCCGATGGGCTTGCCGAGCACGAGGGCTGCGATCACGCCGATGGTGACCGGGTCGGTCAGGGCCGAGAAGAATCCGTCGATGCCTCCGATGGCGACGCCGGCGGAGAAGAACGCGAAGATGGGCACGGCGACGCCCGCGGAGATCGGTCGGAACCGGTGCTCGAACTCTTCGGCGAGCCCCGCGCGGTCCGGGGTCGCGTCGCCCTTGCTGCGCAGGACGGGGATCGTGAACGCGAGCAGAACGCCGGCGATGGTGGCGTGAATGCCGGAGGCGTGAAGGAAGGCCCAGGCCACGACGCCGATCGGGAGCAGCACCAGCCAGGCCGCGAACGCATGACGGTCGAACAGGCTCCGGTAGCGCTGCGCGATGATTCCGTAGGCCGTGATGACACCGAGCGCGATCAGCAGGGGAAGCAGGTCGATGGTGTCGGTGTAGAAGAGCGCGATGATGCTGATCGCGAGCAGATCATCCACGACGGCCAGCGTGAGCAGGAAGATGCGGAGCGGACTCGGCAGATGCGAGCCGATGAGGGCGAGGACGGCGACCGCGAAGGCGATGTCGGTGGCCGTGGGGATGGCCCAGCCGTCGAGCAGCTCGGGCGAACGGGCGACGACAACCGTGTAGATGACAGCCGGGATGGCAACGCCACCAACCGCGGCGGCGATCGGCACGGCGGCGGTGCGGAAGCTGCGCAGGTCTCCGGAGACGAACTCCCGCTTCAATTCCAGGCCCACCATGAAGAAGAAGATCGCGAGCAGGCCGTCGGCGGCCCACGCTCCGAGGCTCAACTCGAGGTGCCACGGCTCGTAGCCGATACGGAAGTCGCGCAGAGCGAAGTAGCTCTCGGCGAAGGGCGAGTTCGCCCAGACGACCGCGATGACGGCCATGATCGCCAGCAGGACGCCGCCGACGGTCTCCTTGCGGAGAATGTCGCCGATGCGGCGGAACTCTCGATGGCTGCCCCTGCTGGGGACAGGGGTGGGAGTCTGATCAGTGGTTGGGGACGGGTTAGCAGACGTCATGGGGCTCCGAGCGGGTTCGATGACAGGACATCGTCGACCAGGCTTCCCGACACACCGGAGACGATTTTACCAGGGGCTCGATGATGGCCCGGTCATTTTCGCCAGCGCGCACATGCTTGAGCAGAGTCGAGGAGCATGATGTTCAGCAGTGAGCCTGCGCAAGTGCCCGCAGTCGTGACGACTGCCGGGTCCCGTCTGTCGCGTGTCCTCAATCGCTTCGTCACGAGGTGGCCGGCGCGAGCGGCCGTGCTCGTCTTCGTGGCAGCTGCGCTGCTGTTCGCGGGTCTCTTGGCTCTCCCGATCGCGTCCGCGGATGGAACACCGACACCGTTCCACGACGCGCTCTTCACCGCCGTCTCGGCGGTGACCGTGACGGGGCTGACGACCGTGAATACTGCGGACCACTGGTCTCTGTTCGGTGAGGTCGTCATCCTCTTCGCTGTCCAGACCGGTGGGCTCGGAGTGGTGACCCTCGCCCTGCTCCTCGCGCGCATCGTCACGCGCCGTCTCGGCGTTGGAGGGAAGGTGTTCGCGCAGGAGGTCATCGGCGCGTCCGGCCTGGGAGACGTGTGGCGCCTCCTGCGGGTGGTGCTGCTGACCACGTTCACCATCGAAGCGGCCCTCATGATCGTGCTCGTGCCGGCGTTCGCGGTCGCCGAGGGCTCCCTGGGGCTTGGCCTGTGGCACGGCTTGTTCTATGCCGTTTCGGCGTTCGGCAACGCGGGCTTCTCGCTGCATCCGGACGGGCTTGCCACGTTTGATGGGAACTTCGCGATCCTCATCCCGATCATGGTCGGTGTGTTCGTCGGGAGCCTCGGGTTCCCGGTCTTCCTCAACCTGCTCCGTGCGCGTTGGGTGCGCAAGCAGTGGACGCTCCACACGAAGCTCACCCTCGCAACCACCCTCATCCTCCTCGGCCTCGGCGCAGTCGGCTGGTGCGTCGCGGAATGGAGCAACCCGGCCACCCTCGGCGAACGCCCGGTGCCCGACAGGCTCTTTCAGGGGCTCTTCGCCTCGGTGATGATGCGTTCTGGTGGCTTCTCAGTGCTCGAGCCCGCGCTCTCCTCGCCAACCGCGTGGCTGTTCACGGACGCGCTGATGTTCGTCGGCGGCGGGTCCGCTTCGACTGCCGGCGGCATCAAGGTCACGACGCTCGCGGTCCTCTTCCTTGCCATCGTCGCGGAAGCACGCGGAACGAAGCACGTGAACGTCGCGGGCCGCCGCATCCCCGTGAGCACGCAGCGCCTCGCCATCAGCGTGACCTTCCTCGGGGCGACCCTGGTGCTCGTCTCCACCTCGCTGATCATGCTCACCAATCCGGTCGGACTCGACCGCGCGCTGTTCGAGGTCATCTCGGCGTTCGCAACCTGCGGCTTGTCCATCGGTCTTTCCGAGGAGCTGAATCCCTTCGGCAAGTACGTGCTCTCCGCGCTCATGCTCATGGGGCGCGTCGGGCCGATCGCCCTCGCGACAGCCCTCGCTGTCCGCCAGCGCAACGTCCTCTTCACGCTCCCCGAGGAGCGCCCGGTCATCGGGTAGATGGTGCAGGACAGACGCTCGATGACCAAGACGCGCCCAACACGGCGCCCTTATTCCAGCGCGGTGAGGCGCTCCACGAACTCATCCGCCGCGGCAACCTGCTGGCGGAGCTTCGCCTGCCGCTCGAGCGCTTCGCTTCGGATCTCCTCGAGTCGCGTTCGGTTCGCGGAGTTTCCGGGATGCGCAGCCAGCTCGTCGACGACGTCGAGCAGCTCTCGCATCTGCTCCAAGCTGTAGCCGAGCGGCTTCATGCGGCGGATGAGCAGCAACCGCTCTTCGTCCTCAGCGGTGTAGAGGCGGAACCCGCCCTCGGTGCGGGCCGAGGGCACAAGCAACCCGATCTCGTCGTAGTGGCGCAGCGACCGGATCGACATGCCGGTGCGGTCGGCGAGCTTGCCGATCTGCATCGTTTCCTCGGTCATCTCGTGCCCCTCTTGGCTTAACTCTCACGTTACGGTAGGTTTGCGTGGGGTTGTGGTTCTCCGCGATCCTCTCACTCTTTTCGAGACGCCTCAGGCTCTCGTGGTGCGCAACGGCGCGTGCTCCCTCGTCCTATTCCTGCACCCACCGAGGAGCTCCCGTGACCATCGTCACCCCTACTTCCGATCCCTCATCCCGGTACCGCATCGAGCCGACCGTCCTACAGGCGCTGCGGAGCCCCCGCATCCTGACTCGCGAGGTGCTCGCTGGTCTGGTCGTGGCGATCGCGCTCATCCCCGAAGCCATCGCATTCTCGATCATCGCCGGCGTCGACCCTCGCGTCGGCCTCTTCTCTTCGTTCGTGATGGCCGTTGCCATCGCGTTCCTCGGCGGCCGCCCCGCGATGATCACCGCCGCGACCGGCGCGATCGCGCTTGTCATCGCGCCCGTCGCCCGCGACTACGGCATGGACTACTTCATCGCCACCGTCATCCTCGGCGGCCTCATCCAGATCGTCCTCGCCCTGCTCGGGGTCGCGAAGCTCATGCGCTTCATCCCGCGCAGCGTCATGGTCGGGTTCGTGAACGCCCTCGCGATCCTCATCTTCATCTCGCAGGTACCGCAGCTGCTCGGCGTGCCCTGGCTCGTCTACCCGCTCGTGGGCGCGGGCCTCCTCATCATGTACCTGCTGCCGAGGCTCACGAAGGTCGTGCCAGCCCCGCTCATCGCGATCGTGCTGCTGACCGGCGCCGCCGTGGTCTTCGGCCTGAACGTGCCCACCGTCGGCGATCAGGGAGAGCTGCCGCGCAGTCTGCCCGAGCTGTTCATCCCGAACGTGCCGCTCAACCTCGAGGCGCTGCAGATCATCGCCCCCTTCGCCATCGCGATGGCTGTCGTCGGCATCCTCGAGTCCCTTATGACCGCGAAGCTCGTCGACGAGATCACCGACACCCACTCCCGCAAGACCCGCGAGACCTGGGCGCAGGGCGTCGCCAACATGCTCTCCGGCATCTTCGGCGGCATGGGCGGATGCGCGATGATCGGCCAGACCATGATCAACGTGAAGGCGTCCGGTGCTCGCACCCGGATCTCGACGTTCCTCGCCGGCGTCTTCCTGCTGGTTCTCGTCCTCGCACTTGGAGACGTGGTCGCGGTCATTCCCATGGCAGCCCTCGTCGCCGTCATGATCGTCGTCTCCATCGCGACCTTCGACTGGCACAGCATCACCCCCGCCACGCTGAAGAGAATGCCGAAAAGCGAGCTCACGGTCATGCTCATCACCGTCGTCGCGACCGTCTGGACCCACAACCTCGCTATCGGCGTCGTGCTCGGCGTGCTCGTCGCAATGGTCCTCTTCGCCCGCCGCGTCGCGCACTTCACCAACGTCACCCGCCGCATCGACGGCGGCACCGCCCACTACGACGTGGAGGGGGAACTGTTCTTCGCCTCCAGCAACGACCTCACGACGCAGTTCGAGTACACGACAGACCCGGATCGCATCGTCATCGACATGTCCCGCTCCCACATCTGGGACGCCTCGACCGTCGCCGCCCTCGATGCCGTCGTCACGAAGTATGAAGCCCACGGCAAGAGCGCGCACATCGAGGGCATGAACGACGCGACCACCGCCTTCCACCAGCGACTCAGCGGAGGGGTGGAATCGAGCCACTAGGCCTCGCAGACCTGGGATGCTGGGGGGTGTGGCTCTCTACGACACGACGCTCTCGCGGACTCCCGGCTTCGTCTCTCGGCGTTCGCTGCCGCGCACGATCGTGGCGACGGGCGCGCTCCTGCTGTGCGTAGCAGCGGTGGTGTTCGCGGTGGTGAACTTCGCCGGGTTGATGGAGTACTCGAAGGAGAGCGCTCAGGAAGCGTCGCGCCCGCGCTATCAGGCGCTGCGGGGGCTGGGGATTCTTCCCATCGCGATCATCATCCTCGCCGTGACCTTCGGAGTGTTCGCTGTCGGGGCGATCGCGGGGTCCTGGTCGCGAGTGTGGGTCCGCGAGCAGACCGGCACACCGCTTCGGAAGCGATTTGAGGGGTACCACTCGCTCAGCCCGGACGCATTCGAGCGCCTCCACGCGGCGTTCGCATCCGGCGACCCGACCCGGTACGTGCCACTGCCCGAGCAGAGCCGCGGAGGTGACGGCGTCGTCTTCATCTGGACCGCCGACGCCGACCAGCTCGCATTCGTCGGAATGACCTGGGGGAGCAAGCGGAAGGCCACCCGCAACGCACCCCTCATCGTGCTCAGCGGTCGTCCGTTCGGCGACCTCGATCGTGCCCTCCGCGCAGGTCTTACCGCTCCGTGGGTCGCCGGCTAGGAAGCTGACGAGTCGAACGGGCTCACCAAGCCGGTTGACCGGCAGGCGAATGCGGACGCTGCGGAGCTGAGTCGACGGCGATCAGTGCCAGGCCTGTGAGCTGTGCACGGCGCCGACGGTGAACGGGCGATCCGTGACGATCGTCGACCATCGCAGCGCGCGGTGAATGCTGTGCCAGAGGACTGAATCGTGACCCGCCCCGAGGGGCCGCCCCGCCGCATCCACCGTGGTCGCGACGTATCCCAGTGGTCGACGTTCACCTGGCCACAGGCGCGCAACGCGACCACCCATGACGACCGCGCGTTTCTCGAGCAGCGTCAGGCTGGTGTACCCCATGGGCACGTTCTCGAACAGGACGTCTTGGGTGAAGTCGCCCGCCGTTCTACACCGGGAGGCTCCGCTTCCGGTCTCGACGAAGAGGAGCGTCTCGTCGTGATCTGTGTCGAAGACCGATGGATGGCCCCGCAGCCAGGTCGCGGGCCCGGCAAGTTCGTGATCGATCTTGGGCACCTCGACCCCCTCGTCCCACCACGAGCTGGAATCGAGGATCATCGGAACGTTCACGCTCCTCACGAGGCGTGATCATACGGGCTCAGCTCTTGCACTGACAGAGGAAGCTCAGCTCCTAGCGCCCGCAGCTCGTTCTCGGTCGGTGGGAGTCGACGAGGCCGTCGCCGTGATGCTCCGACTAGACAATTACTCGCGGACGGCGGCTGTGCCGACGGAGATAGTCCTCGACGAGCTCCTCTTCGGTGACTCGCCCGCCAGCCTGCAATCGCCGAAGGTACGGGACCAGCCAGCTCCCTTCGGCCTTCACGATGTGCGCCAGTGAGCGCGTTTGGAGGGCTTCGTCAACACTGACCACGCGGCCGGCAGCCCCGTGCCCCACCCCCTCGCTGAGCCCGATACTCCACACCTGGTCTTCGCTCAGCACGAAGTCGACGTCGTAGGGCCACGCCGGCGAGCTCGCATCTCCCTGCCGCGGCGAGCTGGATGCCAGGCGCAGAATGCGCTTCTTCGGTTCGCTGCTCACCATCACAACATCATGACCGAGAAACCCCGTCATCGCCGCCGCCTCGCAAAACCCCTGTGCTGCTGAGCGCCGAGGCGACCAGCAGCGCGTTCCCGGTCAGAGCCCCGGTTGGCGGGCGGCCGCGTTGACGGTCCAGTTCATGAGGGCCGTGCCATTTCCAGACGAACGCTGGTGGATCGCAACCCGAACCGCCTCGAGCTGGAGCCGCCCGGCGCCTCGGCGGGCCATCCTCTTGATGAGGGTGAGCTGAAGGGTACCGACGGGGCTTGTGCCACGTCGGTCGCGAGGACGACATCGTTGCGAGGGTCGGCGATGCTGTTACTGCCTCACAGAGGGGCCCGACGTGGAAGCTCACACCAAGCATGAGTACCAGCAGGCCATCTTCTGACGAGTGGCCATCGAGAGGTGGAGCACTCATGGCCGTCTGTGGATTTCTCCGTGCCCGAGGGTTTGTCGTCCTCGACAACGGCGGTTGTAGGATCCCGGAATGAGACGAGCTCGCATTGTTGCTGTCATCGCCTGGGGGCTGGCCGCGGTAGCAGCCTGCGTCGTGATTCTCGCCCTCACGCTTCCCGCGTCCGTCGTCGTGTCCACGCAAGATCCCGTCAAGGTCGTCTGCACCCCCGTCCTCGGCGCTGACCCGGATTACCGACTCGGTGTTCGTGACACGGGTGGGAACGGGATGCAGGAAGCGATCGGTGCTTGCGCGGCGTCACGCGACCGCAGCTTGGGGACCGCATTGGTGCTGGGAGTGGCGATCACGGGATTGACGGCCGTTGGCCTGGGTTCCCGCCGTCGCAGCGAGGCCTGACGGGGTCCACAACCTTCAGTCGCCTGACCCGACCAGAGTGATCGCTTGGGGCTGCGCTCGCGGGCAGCTTGGCTCAGGCTTTGGAGCGGCGTGCGTGCGTGCGCGCCTTCATCCGGTTGCCGCAGACCGCCATCGAGCACCACTTCGCGGTGCCAGGGCGACTGTGGTCGACGAGGAACTGGGTGCATTCGTGGTTCGCGCAGGCGCGGAGGCGCCCGGGGAACTCCGTGATCACGCTCGACCACGCCAGCACGGCCCCTGCCGCAAGGCGGTCGTCGTCGGGAGTCTGAAGCTCCCAGGTCACGCCATCCGGGGTGACGCGCGGCGTCTGCACGGCATCGTCGAGGATGCCCGTGAGCTCTCCGATCGCCCCTCCGTCGTCTCCACGGACGACGGCCTGCAGTGCCTGTCGTACGCGTCGGAGGCGCGCCAGCTCGTTCGCGGATCCTGTCCCGCCCCAGCTGCGAGCGATATCTCGCCCCGGAGCGCCCTGGAGCCGGTCGGTCGGGGTGCCCTCGATGACCGGTGCGCTGTTCAGCAGGCTCAGCAGCAGTTCCTCGTTGCGAAGCACCTCTCCTCGCTTTCCCGCACTGTCTGGTGCGACGAATCCATGCTACCGTCCTGCTAACCAGTAAAACAAGCCAAAGGGGTTAGCCATGGTCACCGTCCACCACCGCACCGTCTCCGTCGATGGGCTCGACGTCTTCTACCGCGAAGCCGGCCCCGCCGACGCACCCGTGCTCCTGCTCCTGCACGGGTACCCGAGCAGCTCCCACATGTTCCGGCACCTCATCCCCGCGCTCGCCGACCGGTACCGCGTCATCGCCCCGGACCACATCGGCTTCGGACGTTCCGCTGCGCCCTCGGTCGACGAGTTCGAGTACACCTTCGCGGCCCTCGCGCGGGTGACCGGTCGTTTCCTCTCGACCATCGGGGTCACGCAGTACATGATGTACGTCCAGGACTACGGCGCCCCGGTTGGCTGGCGCCTCGCTCTCGCCGACCCCGCTGCGGTCGTCGGTGTCATCTCCCAGAACGGCAACGCATACGAAGAGGGCTTCGTGCCCGGCTTCTGGGACCCGATCTGGGCCGACGCCGCCGAGCGGACCACCGAGACGCGCGACGCGCTCCGTCCCGCCCTCGGCCGTGAGGCCGTCGAATGGCAGTACACCCACGGTGTGCCCGACATGACGACCGTCGACCCCGACGCGTGGGAGCACGACCTCGCGCTCCTCGCCCGGCCGGGGCAGGACGACGTGCAGCTGACGCTCTTCCGCGACTACACCACCAACCGTGACCTGTACCCAGCCGTGCACGCCTGGCTCCGCACCTCGCAGGTGCCGGTTCTCGTCGTCTGGGGGCGCAACGACGAGATCTTCGACGCTGCCGGCGCCGAGGCGTTCACCCGCGACGCGCCGCACGCTCGCGTCGACCTCATCGATGGCGGACACTTCCTGCTCGAATCTCACCTGGATGAGGTCGCTGACGCCATCAAGAGCTGGCTCCAGACCAGCGAGCGAAGCGCGTAGAACGTCGGGCTGACCTCCGGTCCTGATATCGCAGGCAGGGCCCAGGCGGCCGTTTCCATGAGCGTTCGGCCGCCTTGGATCACGCAGCCTCTTCGTGATCTCACGCTCCGCGAGCTCGGCAACATGCCATCGGCCGTGGATCAGGCTTCCGCGCGGTCACCGCTCGGAGTACTGGGTCGTGATGGTGATGCTCCTGGTCTACTCATCTCGGGCACTCATTTGGCACTAGGCACCTGACCGCGCGGTCGCTATATTTTTCACCATGACCGCACCCGAACCTGAGGCTGTCTCGCGTCGCACCGTGATCGGTCTCGCGTGGGCCACTCCAGTTCTTGCTCTCGGCGTCGCCGCGCCTGCCATGGCAGCGAGCCCAGCGCAGCCGGTCACCATCTCTGCGAACACGAGTGACTCCACGCGGTTCCCGATCTCCCTCACGACGACGGAGAGCCTGACGGCAGGCACGACCTTCGACGTGGACATCGACGGCACTGCGAATCAGTGGGCCCTCAACTCCTCGGGAACGACTCCCGGCACATGGGTCTGGTCCCGATTGGGCAGTCGCGGCGCGCGCTTCACCTCGACAGCTACGGCTCCCGGTACGTACGAGTTCGTTCTGGGTCTCGCAGGCATCGCTTCCTATTCAGGCACGATCCTCACGGTCACCACCCCGGAAGGGCAGGAGCTCACGAGGGTCGTTCTCTGATTCTTTGCACTGGATGACTTGCCACGTTCGCAACTCACTGGATAGAGTTGCGATCATGGCAAGTGATTCCGAGGATCAGACACCGGATAGCCAGGCCAAGTCGCCCAGCCGGGATCAGGCGCAAGCTGCGCTCGACGACCTCGGGTGCGACAGTCAGGGGCTGGCTGCTCGCATCGTCACGCCATGGTGGTACCACCCAGCTCTTGGGGTGATCACCGCGATCTTCGCGGGCGCGCAGGCGCTTCCCGGGGCGTGGCCAATGGTGCTGCTCGTGCTGGGGGTCGTCGCGATCCCGATCCTGACCACGACGTACTCTCAACGCTTCGGAGTGGTCGTGACGAAGCCGGCCGGCCCGCGAAGCAAGCGCCTCCTCCTGGCAACGCTTGGTGTGCTTGTCGCCGCGATGATGTCGAGCCTGGCGTTCAAGTTCCTGGGCATCGATCCGTGGTGGGCGCTCATTCCTGCTGGGGTCACCTTCGCGGCCACCGTCATCCTCGGGCGCCGGTACGACGAGGCTCTCCGCCAGGAGGTCGCCGCTCCGAAGGTGGCTGGAGCGTGACGGCGGGTCGCGCTCCCGCGTTCAACGAGGTCATTCATGCGCCGCTACGACTGCGGATCTGCGGACTGCTCCGGAGCGTCGACGAGCTGGAGTTCGCCGTGGTCCGCGATGCGCTCGCCATCGATGATGCCAAGCTCTCGAAGCACATCAAAGTGCTGACCGACGCCGGTTTCGTGTCGCTCCGCAAGGAGAGGTCGGCCAGTCGAGCCGACTCAAGGCGTCTCACCTGGGTCAAGCTCACGCCGATCGGTTCCACCGCGGTGGAAGCCCACCTCGCCGCGTTGACCGCTATCGCCAACGGCGCCGACCTCGACGCCACTCCGGGCCAGGCCTAATCCCAAGCTGAGGCGGCTCCAGTGCTCGGAGCCGCGAAGCGACTCGCGGAACCCAGAGGTCTTGAGGCGTCTCACCGAATTGCCGCGGCGGTCGCTGCGAACAGAAAGTCCGCGCGTCCCCTCTCTTGGGCTCATCCGATGTGCGGGGCGTCACTCGCTGATGCACTCGCGCATGTCGCCCCAGACCGACGTCACGCACTCCTCCAGTGGGCGATCCGTGGGCCCCGCAAGCCATTGATCCATCGCGAGGTCGAAGCAGGTCACGGCAAGAGCGGCGAGCGTGCGCGACCAGCGAGGGGCGGTGCCACGTTGCTCCAGCGACGCCTTGATCGCGAGGGCGAGGTGGTGGCTCTGCAGGAGATCGCGCTCGTGCAGTGCCGGCTCGCTGCGGACGATCAGGCGCCGACGAGCGATCGACTCTCGCCAGTCCTGAATTCCGCGGGATGCCGCAACGAGTCCCGCGCGCACGGTGGCTGCCCCGGCGGTTTCGGGCGGAACCGAGCTCATGAAGTCGCTGACAGCGTGGGGGAACTCGCGATCTCGGAGGAAGAGGACATCGCGTTTGTCGGCGAAGTGGCGGAAGAACGTCCGAGTGGTCAGATCCGCGGCTGCGGCGATCTGGGGCACCGTCGTTGCGGCGAAGCCCTGTTGTTCGAACAGGACGATCGCCGCACGTTCGAGCCGAAGTGCGGCGTCGGGGGACCATCGAGGCATAGCAACATGATGTCACGAAGTGTCATCAGGTGTACACTGACGGCACGAGATGTCATCACCTGTGGAGAGCGAACGGTCATGAGAGAAAACACTGCGGCGTGGATCGATGCCCCATACGCCGACCTGACGATCCGAGACGCACCCGCACCCGCACCCAAGCCAGGCCCGGGGCAGCTGCTGGTTGCAGTGCGCGCACTGGCAGTGAACCCCTTGGATGCGATCATCCAGTCCAACGGGCGGCTGATGTACGGGTGGCTGCAGTACCCGGTGATCCTCGGCGAGGATGTCGCGGGTGTCGTCGTCGAGGTCGGAGAGGGCGTGGGTGCCTTCGAGGTCGGCGATCGCGTCACGGCGTACGCGATCGGTCTGGAGAAGGGCCGCGATGCTGTCTCCGAGAGTGGTTTCCAGGCATACGTCGCCGTCGACGCGAATCTTGCCGCGGCGCTGCCGGACACCATGGCGTTCGAGGAGGCCGTCGTTCTCCCACTCGCGCTGTCCACGGCGGCAGCCGGGCTCTTCGAAACCGCGCAGCTGGGGTTGGACTACTCCGGCCTCGGAAGCCCGGAGACTCGCGACGAGGTCGTCGTGGTGTGGGGTGGCGCGACGGCCGTGGGAGGCAACGCGATTCAACTCGCCCGAGCGGCGGGCTATCGAGTCGTCACGACTGCCTCTGCCCGCAATCACGAACAGATGAAGAGGTTGGGGGCCGAGGCGGTATTCGACTACCGCGATGCGGACGTTGTCGACCGGATCATCGAGGCTGTCGGCGGTTCCGTCGTTGCGGGTGTCCTGGCCATCGCCGTGGGGTCAGCCGAACCGTGCCTGAAGATCGCTCGGGCGACCGGCGCGACGAAGATCGCGATGGCGAGCCCGCCCGTGTCGTTCTACGAGCAGCCCCGTCGAGGTGGCCTCTCCCTCACCCGGATCCGCCTGCTCCTGCGCTTGGGAACACGGAGCGCCCTCCTGCAAGTACGCAGCCGTGCCCGCAACATCAGGGCCTCGTTCATCTGGGGAAGCGCCATCTCGACCTCTCCCGTGGGTGCGGCCATCTGGGGCAGCTACCTCCCTGAAGCGCTTGCAACTGGCCGGCATCGCGCGTACCCGGATGCCCACGTTGTCGGAGACGGCCTTTCTGCCCTCCAGGGAGCGATCGACACGCTCCGCGGGGGCGTGTCCGCTCAGAAGCTTGTCGTCACGCTGAACGACGCTGCGTCGGGGGACTCCTGATCACCCGCAGCGGGGCGAGAGTGGCAGCCCGTTTGAGCGGGGCCAGATGCGTGGAGCCTCGTGCTGCGGATGCGAGGCCCCCATCTACCTTCACCACCGCCACGTTCGTTTCGACACCCTTGGGTTTTGCAATGTCTCACTGGCAGTCACAGGCCGCATGACGGACGAGACGTCAAGTGGGGGCGCGGGCTTGCTGCTCCCCGTCGAGGTCAGCCCCGTCGTACCCGTAGATCGCACCGCGGGCGTCACCATCCTGGAGAACCGCGGAGCAAGCACCTGTGGCTAGTAGGTGATGCTCGGGAGAAGCAATCCGCCGACGACAGCCACGTACCCGAGTCCACAGAATGCGAGCGTCAGAACGACGCGTGCAGTGATGCGGAGGGTGTGTGCCCCTCTGGAGCGCCACGGCGAAGGATTCTCCGCGTTGTTCTCCGTTGGTTGCGCGCGGTGGATTGCGAGGAGCGCTGCGGGAAGCGCGCCCAGAACGGCCGCAAGGGTGAGGGCTTGTGCCGAACGCAGGATCACTGCGGACGGTGGAGCTCCGTCCGAGAGGAGCGTCGCCGCGACAGTCGCCCAGAGTATGCCCGCAAGCGCAAGCGCCACGAGGGCTGCCGCTCGGAGGCGGCGCAGCAGCCGCTCTCGACGCGGGGCCTCCTGAGCGATCTTGTACCAGCGACGGATGCCCCAACGCGCAGGAAGCGCGAGTACCGCGGCAGCGAGTACAGCGAGCGAGAGTGTTGCGATGATCGGCAACGCCGCCCGACTCGGCGACATCGGCTGGAGCGCGAACGCCGGGTTGAGGCCGATCGCGACCACGCGTCCGTCCTGCTGGTCGACG